>JAFAYW010000358.1 GCA_019240125.1 Alphaproteobacteria bacterium | reverse complement strand
CGATTTGGCATGCTATGATCACCGCATGGAACAATCCGACTTGGAACAAATCAAAGCGCTTATCGACGCCGGTTTCGAAAAGCACCTCGCGACCGTGCACGAGGAGATCTCCGACATACGCGCCGAGATGGCGACTGCGGATGACGTTGCCGCTATCAGAGCCGACATGACGGACGGCCTTAGCAAAGTCGACGATCGCCTCCTCGGTATCGACAATCGGCTCGGCGGCATTGATCGACGGCTGGATGACGAGGCCTTGCGCCGCAACGACTTCGAGGAACGCGTTCGCTCCGTTGTCCCCAACCTACCGCCGCGTCAGCCAAACCTGTGATGTGTCAGGGTGTTCCCCGCCGGGAACGCTCGGCGGTTTCTTACCATACCGGAGGCGCGCCAGCGCTTGCTCGCGACGACGATTGGCCGGTTCGTCTGCGCCCCGGCTAGCAGCTGTTGACCGAAGAAGACATCGTCGAAAAAGTGCATGCCGTCCGGTGCACTCCGCGCTCGACTTGACTATTAGGACGCAGCAGCAACCATCGCGTCCGAGCGACCGGAAGACAGGCTAGAATCCCCATCCGTGAAGAACATATTTTAAATACGTCTGCGAACCTGCATAGCCGCGGGATCGGGCGCACCTGCTGCCGATTCGAGAGTACCAGGGCATCTGCATCGTGAGCCCGAGGGAGTTCCTCAAGATCCTCGCATAGTCGCCAGGGCCAAACGCGCAAGCATCGGACTCACGACTCTGACAAACGGCACGTTAATGCGCTACATTTGGTGTGAATAAAATAGATCCAGCTGCCCAGTACGGGTTAAAGCGCAAGATACGGGATGTCGCCATCGCCCGTCCATCGCGGCTCCCGTACTCCATGCGCCGCGTACACGAAGGCGCCAACGGAGCTGACCGGGGTAGAGCCAGGAAAGCGCGTACGGAAACACGCGAAAGCCTGGCTTGCTGCCATTGTAGTCGGAGCGAAGTCCCAACGAAAGACGGCGGGATGCGGCTTAGGGACCATTGGTACGATACGGGCATATGATGGCCTGAGTGAGATGATTTTGCGCCTTTGGCGAACAGTGGAAACGTGGTATTCTAGTCGGGTATGTATACATCCAAAGCGAACCAAAAGGACGCAGGAGTGACGACCTACACATTCAAGGTGGTCATTGAGCCCGATGACGACCGCTGGCATGCGTATTGCCCAGCCCTTGCCGAATATGGTGGAGCAACATGGGGCGAAACGCGAGAGGACGCCCTCGCGAATCTGGAAGCCGTCGTCAAAATGGTTGTCGCTAGCCTGGTCGAGCATGGGGAGCCGATCGCGCCAGCCGCTCCTAAAGGGTCCGTCGAGGTTCTCGCTGAGCCGCTCCTAGCCGTCACCGTCTGAGGTATGGGGATCGATTACGGCGCGCTCAGATCCCTCACTGCCCGCGTAATCACCGGCGCCTTGATGCGCGACGGGTTTCTGCTCGATCGCCAGTCGGGGTCGCATCGACTATACCGGCATCCGGATGGCCGGCGGGTTACCGTAACCTTTCACGCTCCCGGTCAGACGTTTGCTCCGAAGACGCTTCGCTCCATGCTGGAAACCCAAGCCCGCTGGAAAGAGGACGATCTCCGTCGCCTCAGGATCATATGACCGTCTGCCGGGGACTGCACCGTCAAACGCAGGTGCAGGACGCGAGAATTTCGGGGCTCCCGCCGATCGCCTCCCCTGCCAATACTCCTTGCCTCGTCCTGAGCAGCTCACCGGCCCTGCTGCTCCGGCACATACAGATGACCAGGGGTGCGGGAACACCATCATATGATCGACGACAGGAGAACCCTCGGGAAGCCCGAGGGACGGGATTGGGCGTACCTATTGCCGAAACGAGAGTACCAAAACGTCCGCTTTGTGATCCAGAGAAACAGTTCCTCGCAATCATTGGATACGGATTATAATTGTAGTGGTTACTCATGCATATCGAACGGCTGTTTGACCGCTATGCATCTACTCGCCGCCGTTCCCGCGTCTAGCATCACCCTCTCACTTCCCCGACAATGGCCTGGTCGCGACGTTATTAGCTACCCATTTAGGGATATGCCACGCTACCATAACAAATATCGGCAAGATCATTAGGCGAGTGCTAGATATATTTGCCGTTTTTCTGAGTTTCTGACTTTTCACGTTTCTAACGCCCGCCCTAACTCGCCCAGTGCAGAAATATTTGGCACAGGGGAAAATGTCGCTTCCAGCGTGAACATGCGCCCCGATGGAATTCGGAGTGAAAGCAAACCGTTCTCGACAGTGTAGATACCTTCTCCGGATTTTAGCGCATTGGCCCAATCTGCCAGTGTCTTCAAATTGGACGCATCCAAGAAGCTTCCGCACTCCATCAGCCCACTTAAAACTCTTTCTATGGCTGAAGTCAAACGTTGCACGTTCTTTAATTTGCCTCGCAACGCTTCGGTCGACAACGTATCGGTTTGGAGAGCTCGCAATTCTTTGCCACTCCTATCGAGATCCTGCAACATATTCGCGAGCCGTCGTTTCGGTTCGCTCACGGACGTCGCTAAGTAGCGGTATCCGCGGAGCCTTCCAAACTCTCGAGGTTCCGTTTTGTAGATGGGCTTCTTTCTTAAACTTTCATCAGTGCCGACCAAACTTCGATTTCGTCGGACGTACTCGTCTTGATCAGCGTATCCGGCATCTCGAGCTCTTCGCTCAATTTCTCTATCTATTCGAGCGTCCTGCGCCGCTTCGGCCTCGGCGTCACGAACTCGTGTGGAAACCAGAAGCCGTCCACTGGAGGTCGCCTGCAAGCGCCGCCACAGATTTGGAAACTGCATTCGAAGTGTGCGGCCAAGCGCGAGCGCTCTGTCACACCATTCCCCTTCTAATACGGTCGAAAGCTCTTTGGCGGCTGCGGGCAGCAGCGAAGCGACCCGCTGGAGCTTGAGAAGTGCGCGAGCACGCGACAGCTGTGCGCCGAAATCCGCCTCTTTCTGATGGAACCAAAGACCATAATATGCTCGTCCACAGTCTTTTCCGACAAGAACGCGGCGACCATCCGGGTACTGCAGAACATATCCCCGATAATGATGTCGCCGACCGCAGTGAGCACAACGCACAAACCGGTTCTTCGCCTCTTTTACCCCGCGGTCGTAAATGTATTCAAACTCTAGGGTTTCGACTAACCCAGGCCGAATCCGATCTAATAAATTTGGCAAATCCTCAGGGTCTTGGTCGGTTCCTAACCAGAACCGCCTTTCTATCAGTTCACGGTCTGAGAGCGCTTTGTTGAGCTTTTGAAATAGATGCCGATATTCAACGACCGATCCCTGAGAATCCTGTAGTGGACCAGATGCACCGACGCGTACCAAAATATCTTCAACACCAAAAAAGGCAGCAAGCTTCCGTATGCGCGAAAGAATATGCTCCCATCCACGAGCATCAGCTTCGACTACACTAAGGAATTCAGCGGGCAAAGCGAAGATCGGATATGTCCTGCGGCGTCCCACGCGTACATCGTCAATGCATCTGAGTAGGTAATCTTTGCGTTCCGCAGGATGTCTGTGCGGTATCTGCTCTCGAACTAAATCCGCCAGCGCTCGCCTGAGAGCAGGTAGCAGGATGATCGAGTCACGCCAGTAAAGTGCGTAATCCCCCGACGCGGTTTCGAGACTTTTGAACGCGGCTGCGAGAGCCGCGCCTCTATAGTCATGAAGATTGCAAAAATCTACAATTGCAAGATGGAGAAACGGAGAAGTCATTGTCGTCTCGGGCATTCGCCTCGCTATAAGTAGCTTAGTGAGGTCAGAGGCGCGGGCAATCACATAGTCGTCCGGGTCCCATTCAAAAGCAGCCCAAAACTCATCCCCGACGCTAGGGCCCGCCCGTCGGGAAATTGTTCTGCAACCCACGGCATCAACTTGTCCGAACCCAGTAACAATATTTTCTCGATTGACATGCTGAACAAAAAGAGCATTGTGCCGGGAACGATCGGCAAATAAAGGGAGCACGAAAGATGGCAGCTGGCCGGTTAGGTTATGATAGCCATACAATTCGACATAGCTGACAGAAGCCACATCAGATGGTTCGCAATCAATCAAGATAGCCCTTCCCAATAAGATAATCCCGGATCAGGGTTCGGATTTGGGATACGTATTCTACGGGTTTGAACCGTGCGACGAGGTCATAGGGCAGCGGTTGAGCACCCCACTCGGCAAATTTCGCCTTTATAGCGGGGTCGTCAAGTAGAACGCTCGGCAAGACAACGGCTTCAGCCAATCCCGGTAACGGAACGTCTCGGTCGAACTGGACTTCTATAGCAGACACACGGTCATCATAGCTATTGCGCTGCCTGTCTGTTATCAGGCTATGGAAACCGCGCGCCTCGAACGCGAGTGCGGGAATTTCTGGTTCGGCATTTGGCTCATTATCGATGTAACGTCGGTTGCTTCCGAAGTAGACGTGTATAACACGTCGGCCGCTGTCATTTCCGGGATCTAAAGAGAAGTCAGCTACAACCATTCTATGATGCATGGCCTCCTGAAATTTAATGAATCCCCCGGTATCAAATGGAAACACCCGCTTCGGTAGTAGATTCGTCGATGGCTTGAGAACAAAATAGACGGGAGCATACGCTAGCAGTGCATTTGGAGGTTCGTCGGCGTTGGCTCGGTATGCTGCGCGGCCGAGGAAACAATAGACGAGCCGTTCGCCACCGAAGACGGAACACTCCTGCGTGCGCAGGCAATCTGTGTCCAGAACCTCACGGAGTGTAAACCCGTCAGTGGCGTGTGTGAGGGGTAGTTCGCCGCTAACGGGAGGTCGAAGGCGAATGAATGCGTCGAATCGCGAGTGCATTAATTTTCCAGGAACATGAGCCGTTCGCCTGGAGATACCCTCCAGCAGGATGATCTCGAGTTCATATCATGGCTTCGCGAGATAGAGTAGATGGTGAGGTAAGTTCGCCAATCTAGACAAGATGGAAAAGGATTGGTCACTATTATCGAAGGCGCCGGGTCCGTTCCCCTTTTGACGGACTTAGGGTGATAAGCCTTATTGGTGCCGTGTTTCGGATGAGCTCGCGACCGTCAAAGGGCGCCCCTGGATCACCGACAATGCACAGCTGCCGAGGATTAGGGTCGCGCCCGATAAGGCAGCGAGGTCGGGCCGCTCGCCGAACACAGCGATCCCGCCGGTCATGCCTATGACTAGGCGCAACAGCGGGTAGGGAGCCAGCGCCGATGCCGGCGCGTGCCGGACCGCGACAATACCGAGATACATTCCAAGTGGCCCTAAAACGAGCAAGGCCGGCACCCAAGGCCATGTCTCTGGCGCAGGTAGGCTCGACATCACCAGGGTCGGGAGATTGCCTACTACCATCACGAGGTTGGCGTAAAACATTGTGGTCTGTGCCGAATCCTCACGCTGAAGGTAGCGGCTCAACACGAAAGCGAAGCCGTTTAGCGCCGCGCCGCCGAGCGCGATCAGATAAGCGGGTCGCCATCCCGCGAAGGCGGGCCGGGCGATTAGCAATGCGCCCGCAATCCCGATCGCCGCCGCCGTCCAGCGGGTCGGGGTGACCGCTTCCCCGAGCAGCAGGACCGAAAACGCAGCGATATAGGCGGTCTGGGTATAGGAGATCGCGGTCGCATCCGCGAATGGCAAGCGGCTGAACGAGTAGACCATCACCCACAGGTACAGAAGGGAGACCCCGCCGCGAAGAAGCTGCAGTGGCCGCTGCCTCGTGCGGATCACGGCGGTCCCGACGTGCCTGGCCATGATCGCCGCGAGGGCCAAGCCTCCCGCCGCGCGCAAGAGCGCGACAGTCATGACCGGGACTCGCGTCCCGATCTGGTGAATGACGGCGGTCTCCGCCGCGAAGAGCACCGCTTCGCCGATCATAAGCAGGATCGCGAGGCGTTGTGGCTTCACGTATCGATGCTCGCCTCGGCCCGCAACCGCTTGCGCGTGTCGACCGCATAATGTCCGAGCTTGCGGTACTGGTCGGTGTTCGGCCGCACGGTCGCCTCAAAGCGCTGCCATTCTGCACACCCCATATCGGCAGCCTCGAGTACGTCAAAGGACGGGCTCTGATAGGACTCCCGCGACAAGGGCTGGATCTGCACCAGCGGACGCCGGCGATGAAATTCGACCGGTGAATTGGTACGGGTCAACCTTATGTTCGTGAACAACGGCCCGAGCCAGCTGTCCGATTCGAGGATGCCTTCATAATTCTCGTACCCCTGTGTCCGCGGAATGTTCGCCGTCCCTCTCGACAGCAGGGCCCATCCTGGCGCAGTGCGGGCCAGATAGCCGCTCCAAATTTGCACCACCCCCGGCAGCATGCCCTGGGTCAGAAATGGCGGCGAAAGGTCCGCGACCGTATCCGGCGCCAGGTTCTTGAAGGTCTGCAAGAAGCCCGGATATTGGGCGCCGCGTAACGGGTACCACCCCTCCGCACCCTCATAAGTCCAGGCGATCTCGGCGCCATCCCAAATCAGGGAGAAGCTCAGGGGCGGGTACAGATACCAACCAAAAGCGGATGCACTAGCTATCGCCTCGCAATAGCGATATGCATTGACCGGCAAGGTGCCATCCGCCGAGCGGTCCGCGCGCCGCGGTTCTGGAGCGCCGGGAATCAGCCGATAGAATTGACAAATCACTGATTGCTTGAGCTGATCCATCTCGGCGGCTCCAGATCCGTTGGTTGTCTTATTTAATTTCGCGACGAAAACTGGGCGGTGATCATTGCATCGCCGAGCCTGACCTTACCCGGATCGGCCACCCTTTCGTCGGGTCGCCGGAGCGGCGGAAACGGCGCGGTGATCATCGCGTCCCCCAGCCTGACGGTGCCCGGATCTTCGATATCCTGAGTGGCTTTGCGCAGCGGAACTGCGACGCTCTGCGTTGTATGTGACATCTGACCCTCCTCTGCCATCGGCTGGATTGCCGTTTGGCTCGGAGAAGGGTCGCCGCTTCAAAGGGACGGCACCCGGGGTGTACGCCGGAAAAAATTCGGAAAAGCGGACTGCGGGTCAGTCCGAAACGGGAACACCGGCGCGGGCAAAAGACTCGCAATACAGCTCACCGAGCAGGCCTGTGCTGGCTGGCGAGCTGCGACGGAAGCGCTCGATTGTGAAATGCGGCTCTAGACCCAAAAGCTGATGGGCTACTGCGCGGGCTTCGGCCTCCTCGCCTGCGAGCATCAACGAGCAGACAAGAAGCTTGTACGCCGCCGTGTATCCTTTGTTTTCGCGCCGGCAGCGGAGCGCAAACTCCGTCGCGCGCGCATATTGGCCGGCGGCCATATAGGCTAAGCTGGCGCCCGCGCTGTACACGCAGACGAGCGGGTCATAAGGCGAGAGGGCCATGGCCCGATCGATCTTCTCAATGGCCGTACTACCGCGATTCGCCCAGGCGTCTGCGTACGCGCTCCACAACCAAGCGCGAGCATTGTTCGGGCATACCCGCAGAGCTGTTGCAAAGTGTTCCGTGGCCAATTCAAAATCGCGGTGCAGGTAGGCCGCGATATGACCTTGGACGGCGAAGGCCAAAGGCTCGGTCGGATCGGAGGCCACTGCGCGGGTCGCAAATTCGTTGGCTTGGACGGTGTCAATACTTGGATCCCGGGACCATCCCTGCCCGATACGCAACACGTGCCAATGTGCCAACCACGCGAGAGCAGCCGCGTACTCCGGCTCCCGCTCGAGCGCTGCCGCGAAGAGGCGTGGGGCGGTCTCAAAGTGCTCGCGCTCAGGATTATGCATGGCCTCTTGGCCGCGCAGAAAAAGGTCATACGCGTCGTAATCTTCGCGCCGCTTCCGACGCAGCCGGCGCAACTCGGCGGACCGGACATGCGGGGCCACTGATCCAACCACGGATGCCGCAAGACGATCTTGTAGATCAAGCAGGTCACCGATTGGCTCGTCGAGCCGCGCTATCCACAAAGCCATGCCTGACCGGACATCCGTAAGCTCAGCGCTCAGGCGCAGCCGCTCCCCGCTCGCCCGGACGCTGCCCGACAGCAGATAATGCACCCCGAGCGCCGCCCCTATCTCCTGGGCGGGGCGGACCTGATTACCAAATACCGCTGCCGAAAGCCGGGAGACCACGAATAGGCTGGGAACGCGCGAAAAACCCTCGACGAGGTCCTCGGTCAAACCCTCTGCGATCAAACCGGATTGGGAGGACAGATTTCGAAACGGGAGCACCGCGATTGCGGGCTGAAGGCGCGGGTCGGGGGAAAGCGAGCGACTTAGAACGGGCGAATCCTGCGGCAACGGTGTCGCGGGAGCTTCCCCTGATGAGGCGGGGAACGTATTTGCGCGCGCGACTGCAGGCGCGAGCGAATGCGTCCGTCGCCGCGGGGCGAGGCGGATATTCTCGTACAACGAGACCGTCTTCTCCGACGGCGGGAGCCCGAGATTGGTTTGCATTACCGCACGAAAGCGCTCGAACTCTCGGATCGCTTGCGCAGGATCGTTCATTTCTAAAAAAGCCGCCATCAACCTGCGAACGGCGGTCTCGTGGGTGGGGATGAAGTTGAGGACTCGGCGAGCTGCAGCTGCCTGTAATTCCGCGGCTGCCCCCCGCGCGACCAGCTTATCGAGGTCGGTCTCTAGAATCGTCTGCCAACGATTCTCGTATCGAATTCGCTCGGCGATCAGCCACTGATCGAAAGCGGCGGATGTTCCGTACAGACTGTCGAGAAGCAGATCGGATCTATCAGGGGTTTCTAAGGCATCGATCCAACACCCGGCTGTATCGAGGCGGACCGTGCTATTGTCCCGCTCGAGTTTCCACCCAGCGCGCTGCAAATCGGTCAAGGCATGACGCAGGCTATCTCGCGCCTGCTCCTCGCCCGATCGATCCCAGACCAGTCCAGCGACTCGGCTTCGCTGCAGGCGGCTACCCTGCGCGAGACAAAGATACGCAAGCACCGCCTGCGTTTTTCGCCGAGCCGGTAATACGTCGTTTCCGGCGTGATCTACGGCGCGCATTGTTCCGATCAGGTAGACCCGCGACGTCCCTTGCGGCGCGGTTTCCGCGCGGGCGCCAGCTTTCCTCTTTTCTGTCAATGAGGTGACAGTTACTGCCAATCTATGCGTCCTCGAGAGGCCCTGAGCTTTGGATACTTGACAGCTTAGCGTCCAGCCAGCTGTTCGGAAGATCAAAGTAGCGGTTTGCCCGCGGACTGTGGAAGGAATCCTTTTGCTGATCGGTTCGGAGCGATGATCGCCCCTGCTGCAACGCCGAAAAGCCCCCACCACCTAACTCGCGGATACCGCAAAAGAGCAATTGGCTCCGCTATTCCGATTCCATCCCGGATTCGTTCCGGCTCCTGTCCCAGCCTGCCATCGAGAATCCACCGGTTTTGCTGGGGGAGCAGCGGGATATGCAACTCTGGATCGACTCGAAGGGTCGGGAGGCGGAAATCGGCGATGTCAGCGCGGTCTGGGAGCGCGGGCACGTCTATATCCGCGTGATCCGAAACTCGGTAGTCGTGTGCCTCCACCCGGCATTGGTCGGCCCCTTGACGATGGCCGCAGCCTACTACGCCATGGGCGATCTTGCTCCGGAGCGGATTTATCTGATCGCCGACCCCGCCAATGGGCCCGTGGAGATACTGGACGGTTTCCGGTCTGCTGTGCGCCGGATTGCTGCGCTGCTGGCCGCGGCGGAATCCTGTCGGGTCGGTGTCGCGGTCTCGGTGCCGGTCCCGTAGCGAATGACGGGAGGGCGGTGTCATATTATTCGCAGCGGGAGTAAACGGTCCGCAGGCCTCGATCATACAATAAAATGGTCGAGACCGTGAGGCCGGGCAGCCCGACGCCGGCCGTCGCGAACGAGGGGGTTCATGTGAAGGATTCGGGAGGCCGCGGGCGGCGCCCGAAGCCGGACGCGATCGACGTCTTGGTCGGGCGTCGGCTCCGGCTACGGCGCGAGATGCTACGCCTCAGTCAGCAACAAGTGGCCGACGCGCTCGGTATAAGTTTCCAGCAAATCCAGAAGTATGAACGGGGTGTCAATAGAGTGGGCGCCAGCCGGTTGCACCAGTTGAGCCATGCGCTTGATGCGCCGGTTTCTTTCTTCTTCGACGACACCGATCTCTCGATCGACCCTGCGGGGCCCGGCTGCGGGGCCGCGGCAAAGCCATTGGTCGAACCTCGCGCGGGCGACGATGATCCGCTCAGCCGGGCTGAAACTACCGAGTTAGTACGTGCCTACTATGCTATTGCGGATCCCGCGGTCCGGCGCATCTTGTTCGAGTTCGCACGAGGTCTCGCCCTGCATCTCGGTGCCCGCAAACCCGATTGAATGAAGCTGTTCCAAGCGGCGGTGCTAAAGGGATCTTTGCCGACCATGAGAATTGTCCGACGGCCATAGCGGCCCCGAAGCGAAGCGCGTGAGGAGCACGTTGTCGGCGCCGCGATGCATTTGAACTGGTTTGCGGCAGGGCGATGTGGGCCGGGCCGCCCCAAGTTTACGTCCGATTGTTCGATGATATAGGGAGGATGTCGCGAGGTCCCGAGGGCAGTTTTGGAATGCGCTGGGATGCTTCCTGATCCCAGTTGATACACGGAAATGCCATACGCACGCGTTCCCCTTCTTGACGTATAGCCTTGTCGGTCGGTGTCTCCGGCGTCGGGCTGAGCCATTCTCGGATCGTGCTGCGTTGAAATGACAACCAATCGCACGCGCCGTACCAGAGCCATGCCATCGTGGTCATGAACATACCTTACCGTGGTCGGGTCGATTACCCTTTGCTTTCGCATCTACCTCGCTCATGAATTCGCCCGCTTTGGTCTTTCCGTACCATCGATCGCCGGGACAATGGTAGACATGAGTCGCGGTATTGACCCACACTTGGCCGGGCGTCGCTGGAGGAGTCCACGCTTGAACACCGCCGTGATGCGAACATGCTCCTTGGTGTGACTGACCGGTGTACGTCGTGCCGTCGTTGCACGTCGCGGTAGTGGTCTGAGCTTGTGCGCTCCCGGTTAGGGCGAGGCCGAACGCGAGGGCAACTAATCCGTGTCGGAATTTCATCCCGTTTCTCCGCGTCGACAAGAACTGCACAGAACGAAGCCTGCTTTGATCATGCTCGATCCGATCCGACCTATTCTTGCGCCAAATGATTGAAACGGCAACATCCGCACTTTCGAGCCGCTCATCTCCGGAGGCGCCCGCAATCCCGAAGAAGATGCGGCTGATCTAACGGTTTTGTCGCATTTCAATCGTGCGGCCTCGGCGCTCACTTGCCGCTGCGTCTCACCCTTGATGTGGCCGAGCTTCGGTATCTTCGAAAAGGGGCTGCTACGTCGTCTAAACGAACTAACATAAACTTCGGCACTCTGGCCTGCGACTGATACGGAACATTCGAGCGTCATGTGCCCTCAGCGCGACGCGATATCCTGGCCGGATGCCTGCCCCAAATCGGGTCACATACATCGGCCTCGCACATTCGCGCCGCGGTGCTGTCCGTTTCGGCATTCGCGAGACTGACCGCCTTGCGCACATCTACATTATCGGCAAGACCGGGACGGGTAAATCCACGTTGCTACTCTCGATGGCGGCGCAAGACCTGGCGTCCGGTCAGGGCGTATTTCTCCTAGATCCGCATGGGGATCTCGCGGAAGCGCTCTATGGGCTGGCGCTGCGCTCAGGCCGAACCGATGTCCGGTACTGGAATGTGCCCGATCCCGACTCCGGATTCGGGTACAACCCCCTCAGGCACGTGCGAGCCGACAAAATTCCGCTTGCCGTCTCGGGATTGCTAGATGCCTTCAAGAAATACTGGTCCGATGCCTGGGGCGTCCGGATGGAGCATGTGCTTCGCAACGCGCTCTATGCCCTCATCGAGCAGCGCGGCAGCGTGCTCTCCGATATTCTGCGACTGCTCAGCGAGAAAGAATACCGTCGCTCGTGCGCCCTTCATCTCACCAACGAACCAGTGAAGACCTTTTGGCTTCGCGAGTTCCCGGCATATTCCGACCGCTACCGGATTGACAGCATCGCCCCGATCCAAAACAAGGTGGGCGCGTTCCTTGCCGATCCGGTGCTCAACCGGATCCTCACGAAGCCAGCTGACGATATTCATCTGCGCCGTCTCATGGACGAAGGAGGTGTCCTGATCCTGAACCTCGCGAAGGGGCGGATCGGCGAGGACAGCGCGAACCTGCTCGGGAGCTTGATGATCGCGACCCTCAACGTCGCCGCGTTCAGCCGGGCGGATATAGGATCTGGCGAGCGCCGCCCCTTCTACGTCTATATCGACGAATTCCATTCATTCACCACATCATCGATCGCCTCGATGGCATCCGAGTTGCGCAAATACGGTGTGGGGATGGCGCTCGCAAATCAGCATCTGCATCAGCTAGATCCCGATATCCGACACGGCGTCCTCGGGAACGCCGGCACGCTGATTTCATTTCGCGTCGGTACGGAAGACGCTGTCATCCTCTCCCGTGAATTCATGCCGGTCTTCCAGGCCGGAGATCTTCTCACGCTCCCGAATCACTGGATCTACCTGAAGCTTCTCGTGGACGGTATGCCGACCGCCCCCTTCTCCGCGACAACACTTCCTTCGCCAACACTCCCCTAGTCATCTCTGCAAACCGCAAATTCGATCTGACGCAAGCGCCACGGTACAGCATCAGTCACTCTCGCGTTCCCGCCCGTTATGTTTAGTTTGTAGACTGCGCAATACGAGAGTGCCGATCGGCACGGAGAATACAACCAGTACTTGATCGAGAACGACATCAAGGGAGGCGCTTGCCGACAGCGTGCGGACCAAAATCGACAACCACCAGGTGAAGACAAGAATTTCGACGATAGCGGCTTTCAGATTGAAAAGATGGTAACGGAAAATAGCATATGTCGTGATGATCGCGAAGGCAGAGGTCAGGACGGGACCGGTCCAAATGAACTGGAAGTTCTCAAAGAACGGAGACGGCAAGATCAGATCGAAGAAAATACCGACGAGCCCGATTACGGTTACACTCATTGCAAGTGCAAGAAGTTGCGTACGGGCGACACCTCTCGCCTTGTAGTACTTGAGCCAAAGGCGAATTTGTCCACCAAGAAACAGGGCGCAAAAGACAGCAGCAAAGGCAAGATAATCTCTGACCTTGAGGATCGCCGCGCGGCCGTAGGAATCGTGGACAATGGAACCCGTTAGGAAACCGGGACTGAGCAGAACAATAGAAAAGAGGCCCGTAACGGCGACGAGCGTCCCAAAATACACACGTCTCGGTCGGTTGCCGTCGGGAAAAACCAGCGAAAAATAGTAAAACGATGCCGCGATCAGGAGTGCGCAGACGTACGAAGCTTTCAGCAGTTCGTTCGCGATCGTATCACTTGTAACGAGTCTGAATCCGACGTGCAGAAGCGCCCAAACAGAAAGGGAGAGTACGAAAAATGCGAAGGACCGATTGACCGGGCTGCGCGGATTGCCGAGGTATACGAATGCGAACAGTCCGCCGTTGATGGCCGCCGTCAGGACAAGTAGCGTCGTTTGGAAATCTAACATGAGGCAGCCGCGTCGCACGGCTGCATTCATTATATCAAGCTAATTGAGAAGCTATGAGGATTTAGAGGTGATAGACCGCAGCGGCTCGCCAGGGTCGAGCCCCATGGCGCGGCAAATCCGTACGTAGTCGATGATATCGAGGCGGCGCTGAAGCCGCTCTATCTTCGAGATTTGCGATTGATCGGT
>JAFAYW010000246.1 GCA_019240125.1 Alphaproteobacteria bacterium | reverse complement strand
GGACGCGGATCATCCCGGTTTGAACAGCACTTTCGCTGCCGCCGCCAAACATGGATTGCCGGTCAATTTGCTTTGCTGGGGCATCCTGGACAAAGGGCTGCCGCACATCCAGCGACACCGCGATACGGTCATCGTCATCGACCATCTCGGCCTGCTGCAGCCGGCCCGCCCGCCGGTCCCCGCCAACGTTTGGGCCGATCTTCCGAAGCTGCTCGCCTTGGCTCAATACGAAAACGTCAGGGTGAAGATCAGCGGTGCCTGCACGATGTCGCACCAACCCTTCCCATACGACGACATCTGGGAACCGGTGCTGCGGGTCATCGATGCCTTCGGGCTGGATCGGTGTATGTGGGGCACCGACTGGACGCGGACGATCGGCATGCTGACCTATGAGCAGGGCGTTGCGCCGTTCCGCGACACCAAACGCCTGTCCGAAAACGATAAGGCAGCGCTGATGGGAGGAACGCTGCAGAAGGTCTACAAGTGGTAGCGCGATCCGAGCCTCACCTGCATCATCAACATTCAAAATTGAGAGGTGGCGAACATGGGAAGGCTCGATGGCAAGGTTGCCGCGGTGACGGGCGGGGCATCTGGGATCGGCGAGGCGACGGTCAGGCGTTTCGTTGCCGAGGGCGCGAGCGTGGCCTTTTGCGATCGGGATGGCGAGCGCGGCCGGCGCGTCGCGGCCGAGCTTGAGGCCGCCGGCGCCAACGTCGTCTTCACCCAGGCTGACGTTGGTACCGAGGCCGCATGCCTCGAATTCGTCAACGGGGCCGCGCAGAAATTCGGACGCCTCGACATCCTGATCAACAACGCCGGCATCCGCAAATACGAGAAGGTCGACGAGGCGAGTGGCGCGAGCTGGAACGAGATCCTCAACGTCAACCTGCTGAGCTACGTGTTCTGCGCCAAGGCGGCGGTGCCGCTGATGCGCCGCACCGGGGGCGGCACCATCGTCAATACCGCCTCGGTGCGTTCCGTCGTCGCCGGCGGCGGCAACCTGCAGTACGACACCACCAAGGCCGCGGTCGCGGGCTTGACGCGGGCGCTCGCCGCCGACCACTCGCCCGAGGGCATTCGCGTGAACGCGGTCGGCCCCGGCCCCATCTTCACGCCGTTCCATCAGCGCCGCATCGCCGCTTCCGGCGAGACCATCGAGCAGTACAATGCCAGGGCCGCACAAGCCACTATGCTGAAGCGCCCGGGCAGGGCCGAGGAGGTCGCCGCTGCGATCCTGTTTTTGGCTTCCGAGGAGGCCTCCTACGTCACCGGCGCCCTGCTGTTCGTGGACGGCGGCATGACGGCACTGTGAGGAACGCTCCGTGCTGACCTATGACTTCCGCCTGCCGCCCGGGCCGCGCACCGTCGAATACGCGGTTGTGGCAGAAGAGCTCGGCTTTCGCGCGGTCTGGTGTCCCGAGGTTCCGGCCTTCGGCCACGATATCTGGGTCACGCTCGCCCGCATCGCCGAACACACGAAGCGCATCAAGTTCGGCCCCGCCGTTCTGATACCGAGCTACCGCCACCCGATGGCGCAAGCCTCGGCCATCGCGACGCTCGAGCAGATCGCGCCGGGACGCCTGATGGTCGGGTTCGGCACCGGCTTCACCGGCCGGGCCGGGATGGGCCAGAAGCCTCTGACCTTGGCCAGCATGCGCACTCACATCGTGCAGGTCAGGGCCTTGCTGCGCGGCGAGGTTGTCGACATCGACGGCGGTCTTGCCCAGATTCTCGCCTCCGAGGGCTGGCTGCCCGAGCGTCCGATCAACGTGCCGATCTACATGGCAGGCCAAGGCCCCCGGGCCCGCGCTCTTGCCAAAGAGATTGCCGACGGCCTGATTGCGCTCGGCGGCCCGGTCGAAGGGTTCGAGACCTGCCTCGTATCGACCAACGGCACCGTCCTCGACGAAGGCGAGGCCGTCACCTCGCCGCGCGCCGCGACCGCCCTCAGACCCATCGTCGCGCTCGCCTATCACCACAGGTACACGACCGATCGGGAAAGCGTGAAAGCGCTGCCGAACGGCGAAGCGTGGCTGGCCAGCGTCGAACGCAGTGAGGAGAAGGTTCGCCACCTGTCGGTTCACCGCGGTCACAACCTCGACATCTCGAACGGGCATGACGCGCTCGTCGATGTGTCCGCCGCCAAACAGATGACCTTCACCGGCACCCGCGAGGAGTTGCGCGAACGTCTCGCCCGGCTCGAGGCCGGCGGCGCCACCGGCATCATCTTCGGAACCAGCGGTTACGACGTGGAGCGGGAGCTGAGGGCCTATGCCGAGGTTGCCGCGTTGCGGTGATGCCGCCGCGCGGACATTTGCGCAGGCGATCGGCCGATCGGGCAATACGCGCTTCGCTACCGCCAGCATCCTGCATCGCGGCTAGGCTTCGCCGTAATGCACTCGTCGATAATTACGCGAGGGGATCAAATCGTCCACGTGCACGTCCCAAAGTGTCGCGTTGCCCTGCGATTCATGCTCGCGGAACAATCCTTCGAGCCGGCCGAGGGTCGTCACTTTGGTCCCGTTTAGGCCGAAGCCACGTGCTACATTGGCGATATCCCCCCTGCCGTGGGTCGCGTGCATCGGGTCGACGCCATAGGCGCGGAACTTATGGGTCTCGGCCCCGTAGCCGCCATCATTGATGATGCAGATCAACAGCTTGATGCCGTGGCGTTGAACCGTTTCCAGCTCCTGGATGTGCTGGTAAAGACTGCCGTCGCCGTCGATCAGCAACACCTTGCCGTTGTTGCGCGCCGCCGCGACCCCGATTGCCGCCGATAGACCCGAGCCGATCGCGCCGAAATCGATCGGGATGTGATACTTGCCGGCGGGGCGACCGCGCAGATGCGTCATCGCGAAGCTGAAGCAATGCCCGCCGGCGACGATGACGTCCCAATTCTTCGGGATAGCCGCGTCGAGCTCCTGGATCACCGGGCGCGGGTCGAGCGTGCCGGGCGACGGGGTATAGGGTTTCGGGTCCGGGTTCTCCGCGGTCGCGGCGATCTTCGAGGCAATCTCGTTGCTGCGCCAACCCTGGCGGCGGATGCGTTTTTCCTGCAGCCGGGCAACGATCGCCCCGGCGGCGGCTTTGGCATCGGCCTGGACATGCAGATCGGCGGTGCGCAACCCCTGCCACAGTCCGCGGGGCTGGGTGTCGATGCGGACGACCTTCGCGTTCGGGAACAGATAGCCGCCCTCGGTCGTGTAATGGCCGAGCCCGGCGCCGGCGGCGATCACCAGGTCGCTTTCGGCGAAATATTCGCGGCCGAGATCGGTGGCGAAGGTGCCGGCGATATCGAGCGCGAACGGGTTGCCGTCGAACAGGCCCTTGCCCAACAGCGTCGTCGCCAGCAGCGCGCCTGATTCCTCCGCTAGGCTCTCCAGCGCACTCCTTGCCCCCGACCACGTCGCGCCGCGGCCGCCGATGACGATCGGCCGCTCCGACTCGGCGATCATCGCGACGACTTCGTCCACCACCTCCGGGTCCGGCCGTATCATCTGATGGCGCGGCATCAACTCGGTCGAGGGCTGATAGTCGGGCAGGTAGGGAAATTCTTCTTTCTGCAGATCGAGCGGCACGCTGAGCACCACCGGCTTGCGCTCGGCGCGGGCGACGTAGAACGCCTCGCGGACGCAGTCGAGCGCCCGATCGATGGTGCGGATCGGCACGAAATGAGCACCCGTCGCCAGTGCCAACGGCGCCTGGTCAATCGACTGCAGGTACCAGGAGGCTCCGATCGGCGCATCGCCCGCAAACACCACGACCGGCGCGTTGCCGCGCGCGGCCATGACCAGCGCGGTCATGATCTGGGTGTAGCCGGGACCGCAGGTGACCGAGGCGACGCCGACCTTGCCGGTGGCGCGGGCATAGGCGTCGGCCATCGCGACGCAGCAATGCTCGTGGCGGGCGTGGATGAGCCGCGCCTTCTGGTTGTCGGCCATCGAGGCCGACCAGTACATGTTGGCGTCGCCCATCAGGGTAAAGACCGTGTCGACGCCCTCGGCGGCGATCGCCTGGGCCAGAACGTCGGAAAGTTGGTTTTCGCTCATTTCGTCTCTTTTCCTGAAAACTTGTAGCGCACCCACGACGCCGCGGCGCGCGACAGGATCTTGCCACCGCTGAGCGCTGCCGCTTCGCCCGGCAGCTCCGTCTCGCCATCTTGCGCGGCCATCAGCTTCGCGACATTGGCGGCGAACTCGGTAAGCAGCGCGCGGGCGAGATGAACCCCGCCGGCATTGGCAAAGGTTTCCAGCGGTCCCGTGATGTGGAAATTGCCTTCGACCTTCAACACGGTCATGTCCGTCCCGGCAGCCTCGACGAGGCCGGTGGCGTTGGCGCGCGAGGCGCCGCGGCCGTCGATGCCGCGTCCCTCGATCGAGCAGCGCCGGGCCGCGTGGTCATAGGCCAGCTTCGCCTCGCCGCGGAACTGCGCCACGGTGGGTCCGAACTTGACCCGCATCGTGCCCTGGTATTTGCCCGCGTCATCGGCTTTGGTCAGCGCCGCACCCGGGATGCACGACGCGACCAGCGCCGGGTCGGACAACAGCGGCCATACCGCCTCGGGCGGAGCGGCGATGGTAATTTCCTCGCGGATCGAAATCATCCGCCGAGGCTAGCGGTACTCATCCGCACTTGTCGACACCTTCACGGCAGCCGAACTGATGCCAAAGGCGGCCGTGCCGCAGGCGCGGCGATCCCGTCCCGGTTTAACCGATTTCACAGAGCCCGGCGCGCATGGCAGTTGAACATGGCGGCGTTGCGCATGGGCTTCAGACTCCGGTCATCGGCTTGCCTCCCGAACTCGCCCGCGCATCTCGGCGTCTGGTAACTCTTGCGCCGGATTCCTCCTGAAAGAACAATGAGCGGTGAAGCGACCCACCTCGCGGTCACTGTGAATAGAGAGGGGATGCCATGGACCTCGGACTGCACGACAAGCATGCAATCGTAACCGGCGGCAGCCGCGGCATTGGCAAGGCCATCGCACGGGAACTGGCTCGCGAAGGGGTCGATGTGGCCATCGTCGCCCGGAACCAGGCTGAGCTGGAGGCGTCGGCGCGGGAACTGGCGGCCGAGACCAACCGGCGCATCATCCCCGTTGCCGCCGACGTGACCCGCAAGGAGCAGGTCGAGCGCATGGTCGCCGAGGCGGCGCAGCAGCTGGGCGGGCTGCACATTCTGGTCAACAGCGGGTCGGCGCCCGGGGGTTCGGCGACCGCCACCGGCCCGATCGAAACCGTCGTCGACGAGGATTTGATCGAGGATTTCAATGTGAAGTACGTGGGGGCGCTGCGCTGTGCCCGTGCCGCGATCCCGTTCATGAAGACGGCCGGCTGGGGCCGCATCATCAACATCAGCGGCGGCAACGCCCGCAACGCCGGCAATCTCAGCGGCGGCGCCCGCAACGCCGGCCTGGTGCACATGACAAAGACGCTGGCGGTCCAGCTCGGCCGTCATGGGATCACGGTCAATTGCATCCATCCCGGCACCACCCGCACCGAGCGCACACCGAGCCTGTTGGCCGCGCGTGCCGCGCAGCTGGGCGTGTCCCCGGAGGAGGCGGAACGGCGGGACTTCGCTCCGGATGCGCCGCGTGGCAATGCGATCTGCCGCATGGTTGACGCCTCGGAGGTCGCGTTCGTCGCGGCCTTCCTCGCTTCGGAGAAAGCGTGGGCGGTCTCGGGCGAGCTCGTTGTGGCAAGCGGCGGGGCCGGTCGGTCGGTCTATTACTGAGCTGCCAAACAGACTGGGGCCGAGGCAACCGCTCAGGGTCGCGCGGCGCCCGGGCAGTCTGTGCAGGCCCCCAGCGTCGCAAACGTAACCGGCAACCCCTGGTCATGCCGCCGTCGCGAGAGAGGAGGGACGATGAAGGTCCGATTTGGGGTGTCGCTCTTGAGCGGAACGGCTTTTCCCCACCGACGGGACCTCGACAAGCTCGCCGAGTTGGTCCGGATCATCGACGGCTCCGGCGTCGAGTTGATCGGCACCAACGACACCAGCTTCATCGGCGGCGACGCCTACGTTCGCGCGACGCTTATCGCGCAAACCGCGAGCAACGCCGGGGTCGGCATCCATCCGACCAATCCGCTGACCCGCGAGCCGCAGATCATGGCGGCTTTCATGGCCTCGATTGACGCGATGACCGAAGGCCGCGCCTTTCTCGACATCGGCAGCGGCGACAGCGCGGTCTACAATATCGGCCTCAAGCCGGCGAGCCGCGCCCGAATGGCGGACTACGTCATCTGCGTGCGCGACCTGATCGCGACCGGCGAGGGCAGGTATGACGGCCGGCCGCAGCGTGTCCGTTGGCACCGCGAGGCGGTGCGCGACCGCATCCCGATCACGCTTTGCGCCGAAGGGCCGAGGACCCTGCATCTCGGCGGCAGGCTATTTGACGGCGTGATCGCCGGCACCGGCCTCCTGCCCGAGGTGATCTCCGACACCATCGAACGCGTCGCGGCGGGTGCCAGGGAAGCGGGTCGCGATCCTTCCGAGGCGGAGGTCTGGTTCACCACCCGCTCGTCGCTCGACGCCGACCGCGACAAGGCGATCGAACGCATCCACGCCTCGGTGTCCTCGATCCTTAACCATTCGATGCGGTTCGGTCTCGACGGCAAGAATGTGCCTACCCAATTCCGGGCCAAGATCGCCGAATACGTCGAGGGCTACGAGCTCTACGACCACGTGCTGCAGGCCGGGCGCAACCCGAAGCGGATGGCAGAGCTGGGGCTGACCGAATACGGTCTCGAACGTTTCGCACTCGCCGGGAACGTCGCGGATTGGATCGAGCGCATCGGCGAACTCGCGGAGCTGGGGGCTTCACGGCTCTGGCTCAGCACCGAAAGCGGCGATCTCGACCGCCAGATCCACTACATGAAAGTGTTCACCGAACAAATCATGCCGCATTTCCGGTAGCGGTGCTTTGGGGTTTTAACCGACCGAGTTGTAGACCTCCCGCCAACGCCTGATGGCGTCGATGTGGGCGTCCACCCTGGTGAGATTGGCTCCCATCGTCACGACCGAGATGTGGCTCCCTCCGGCGGCGCGCCACGCGGCGATGTCGCCGGGCCAGCGGTTCTCGCCCCGGCCGTATTGCTGGACGGATTCGAACCCGAACGCCCCGGCATCCCTCTCAAACCCGCGCAGCTTGGCCTCGATCCTTGCCTTGTTTTGGGCGGCCTCGGTCTGCATCCGGGCGCCGAACAGGAACCCATCCCCGATCCGGGCCGCGCGGTCGTACGCAGCCTCGCTGGAACCGCCGAGCCAAATCGGGATCTGCCGCTTTGGCCGCGGCAGGATCCCGGCCCGATCGATCCGGTGGTCGCGGTCCTCATGGGTGACAAGGGGTTCCGTCCACAGCTTGCGCATCAGCTCGATCTGGTTTTCCTGCCGCCGGCCGCGCCGGCGGAAATGGTCGTGCATTTCGAGACCGTCAAATTCCACCCAGTTCCAGCCGACCCCGACACCGAGGCGGAGCCGGCCGTCTGAGAACAGATCGACATCCGCCGCCTGCTTGGCGAAGAGCGCCGTCTGCCGCTGCGGCAGGATGATCACACCGGTGACCAATTCGAGCTTTTTGGTGAGGCCGGCGAGGTAGGCGTAAGTGATCAGCGGCTCGTGGAAAGGGTCGGTATCCTTGTACGGACCGGTCAGCTTCGGCTCCCGCCCGGCATGCTCGGCGCCAAGGACGTGGTCGTAGATCACGATATGGTCGTAACCCAAGTCTTCCGCAGCCTGGGCGAACGCCTTGACCGCCCCGGTGTCGCCGCCGAGTTCGGTCTGCGGGTAAACCACGCCAGCTTTCATTGTCCATTTCCTTCCGATGGCGCGAGGCCCGGTGGGCCGAGCCGATCGCCTCTTTGTGGTACCAATCCAACATTGGTGCCCCAAATTCGTTGTCCCGGCGAAAAGCGAAAGCCGGGACCGTTCTTCCGCCGCTCCGCCGGGCCGGGCCATGGCTCCCGGCCTGCTCCGGGATGACAGGCAGCAAGGTATTCTGTGTCAGATTTGGTGCACTAAAAAACGCTTCTTGCGGATCGGGCATTGGTGGGCACGGTCAGCAGGGCTTCATTGCTCCTGAGCGGCCCGATGAACCGGAGACGGAGGTCGGCAGCGCCATTTCTTTCCGCGATCATCCGGGCCGCGGGAACGGCAGGCCGAGATTGTCGCGCAGGGTCGGGCCGGCATAGTCATTCTGGAAAAGACGGCGCCGCTGCAGTTCAGGCACCAGCAGCCGGACGACATCGTCATAGGTTCCCGGCATGCTGGTGGCTGCCAGCACGAAGCCGTCACAGGCCGGGGCGGTGAACCACTCCTCCATCTGGTCGGCGACCTGTCGGGGGTTGCCGCAGAACATCGTATGCTCCTTGACCGTACCCCGGCCGGAGACCGTGATGAAATCGCGCACCGTCGGGTTTCTCTTCCCGGAGTGCCGAATCACCCGGTCGCGGAATCCCTGGAACGACAATTCGGCCAACTCCTCGTCGCGGAACGGCTCGTCGAGCGGCTTTGTCGCGAAATCGTAGTTCAACACCTCGGACAGCAGCACCAGGGCATCCACCTCGCGCGCGGTCGCCTCGATGATCGCGCGTTTTTCCTGCGCAACGGCCTCGCTTTCGCCGACGCAGACATAGCAGGCCGGCGCAACCCGGACATGGGCGGGATCGCGCCCCGCCCTGGCCACGGCCTCCTTGAAGGCGGCGTATTCGCTCTTGCCGTCCTCCAGCGAGTGATAGATCACGAAGACCAGATCGGCCCATTTTGCGGCAAAGGCCTGCCCCCGGCCGGATTGCCCGGCCTGGATCAGCACCGGATGCCCTTGCGGCGAGCGCGGCACACTGAACGGTCCGCGCGAGCGGAAATATCGGCCGACATGATCGAGCCGATGCACCTTGACCGGGTCGGCGAAGCAGTTGCCGGCCCTGTCCAAGATCAGCGCGTCGTCTTCCCAGGTCTGCCAGTGCCCAAGCACGACTTCCATGAACTCGTCGGCGCGGTCGTAGCGGGCATCGTGCGGCATATGCTCGGCATCGCCGAAATTGGCAGCCTCGGCGCGATTGAGCGAGGTCACGATGTTCCAGGCAGCGCGGCCCTTCAGCATCAGGTCCATGGTCGCGAAGAGGCGGGCAACGTGGTAGGGCTGGTAATAGGTGGTGGAGTAGGTCACCCCGAGCCCGAGCCGCTGGGTAACCATTCCCATCGTCATCAGGACGGTGGCGGGATCCAGCTTGACCGCACGCACCCCGGCGGCAACCGCCGACGCGTGCTGGCCGGTGTAAAGGTCGGGCAGCGCCAGGCGGTCGTCGAAAAACGCCATCTGGATCTTGCCGTCTTCGAGGGTGCGCGCGATGCGCTGGTAGTATTCCGGCGTCAAAAAATCGAGCATCGTCGCCGGATGACGCCATGATCCCGGCAAGTTCGAGCAGTTCTGCGCCTGCAGAAAGGCGATCAGCGTCATCATCCGGTTCGGGAAAGCCATCGGGACGGTCCCTTGCTCGATCGGCCCCGATGCCGGAGCGCCGCGGCAGACGCCTACGCCGAGACAGGTCGGCCATGCCGCATCGTGACGAGTCCGGCTGGACGACTGCAAGCCCGACGTTTGATAAAAGCTCTCGGATAACACCTCGCAATCAGGAGCATCCATAGATGACATGACCCGGCGGCATGTTGCGCGCCGGCGATGGCAATCGCCCGTCAGATGGCGGGCTCACCACCGGGGCGGCGGGCAGGGGCCCAGCATTTCGACAGAAGATCTCACGGCGATGCTCACGGCCAGCAGCTTCGGCCGGAGGGGTCGTCGATCATGGCATTGCCTGCGACGTTCTGTCATGCTCGCCTCGACGGAGAGGGGCGAACCGATGCTCGATCGGGCGAGCACCAAAAGATGCGACGGAATGGCGGCATGATCGCCATGTTGCCGGCGCGAGCGACGCGCAATTTTCTGCTGATCCTGTGCGCGATGCACGTGATCCTGTTTGTCGACCGCGTCAACTTGGCCGCCGCGGCGGAGACCATCAAAGACGACCTCGGACTGACCAATATCCAGCTTGGCGTCGCTTTTTCCGCTTTCAATTATGCTTATGCGCCGTTTCAGCTGGTTGGCGGCTGGATCGCCGACCGTTACGGCTCCAGGCGGACCCTGGCGGTTTGCGCGCTCGCTTGGGCGCTGACGACGATGGCGACGGGCGCCGTAAGCGGGCTCGTAACGCTCTTCGCCGTGCGTTTCGCGCTCGGCATGGGCGAGGGCGCAACCTTGCCGGCGGCGACCCGGGCATTGTCGCGCTGGACCTCGGAGGACGCGCGCGGCTTCGGCATGGGCGTCACCCACGCGGCAGGGCGCGTCGGCGCCGGGGTGACCGCGCCGATCGTTGCATTCCTGCTCGCGCTGATGTCGTGGCGAATGATCTTTGTGTTGTTGGGCCTTTTTTCAGCGGTTTGGGCGGTGTGGTGGTTCTGGTACTTCCGCGACGACCCGCGCGATCACGGCTCGCTCAGCGAGGTCGAGTTGGCGGCGCTGGCCGGCCCCAACGCGCCCGCATCGGCGACCCCGAACGCGGTGCCGTGGCGCCGGCTCGTGCCGCGCATGGTGCCGATGATGCTAACCTATTTCTGCATGGGGTGGACCGGCTGGCTGTACGTGACCTGGATGCCATCGCTGTTCTCGAAGAATTACGGCATCGACATGAAGAAATCGGCGATGTTCTATGCGGCCACGTTCCTGTGCGCGATGATTGCCGAGTTCGTCGGCGGTATTCTCAGCGACCATCTGTTGCGCCGGACCGGGCGAAAGTCGATCGCCCGCACGCTGATGGTGACGGTCTGTCTGCTGCTGGCGCTTTGCGCCTTGATCCCGGCGATCCTGTTGCACGCACTGATCCCCGGCGTCATCAGCTTCACGCTTGCGCTGTTTTTCCTCGATTTGGCAATCACGCCGATGTGGATCGCGACGATGGATATCGCGCCAGAATGGGTCGGGAGCGCGAGCGCCCTGATGAACGCGGCCGGTGCGGTAGCAGGTATTTTGTCACCGGTCGTATTCGGCCTCATCCTCGACCGCACCGGCAGCTGGACGATGCCGTTCGGCGTGTCGATGACACTCCTCGTCCTGGGCGCGATCACCGCGTTCTGGATCCGCCCCGATCGCCAGCTTGCCGCCGAGCCGGTCCGATCGTTGAATTTCGCGGCGGATTGATCACCCCAAAGCGCTCGTTCAGCCCGGCTGGCCGCGCCGCCGATTGGCGACGCACAGCCGTCCGGGGTGATCCCGAAGCGGAAGTTCACGGAGCTGCGTGCGGCCGCTTGGATCCCAAGCGGCCACCGCCAGGTAATCACGACACCAACCTCGCGTTCTTGTGCCCGCCGCCTCTCTCTCCCTGAAGGTCTCGCCGACGCGGCCGTCCGAAGGAGGCCAGGCGCAGAGCGCGAACGGGAACTGCTCGATGGTCTCGAACGGCGTGGCCGCGACAACGGTCACAACGGGCTGCCGCTCACCGGTGGCTACGCATAATGAGGCTGTGACCTAATCCCGCAATCCTCGCACCGGGCTCGATTGCATCCGGCCTTGGCCGACTGATAGGCTGCGCTTTGAACGGCAGCCAATAAGCCCATCTGACACACGCCGGCCATCAGGGGAGCGTTCATCATGTCTGAACTCGCCGGAAACGCGGCAAACGTGCCGTGGTGGAAAGAACCCACCAAGGACCAATGGTATGCCTATTGCGCCGCCTGGATGGGTTGGACGCTCGACGCGTTCGACTTCACCGTCTTCCTGCTGATCATGGCACCGATCGCGCAGGAGTTCGGGGTTCCGCTGATCGACGTTACCGCGATCTTCTCGGTCACGCTGATCATGCGCCTGAGCGGCGCAACGGCGTCCGGCTGGTTGGCCGATCGGCTGGGGCGCCGGGCGCCGCTGATGATCTCCATCCTTTGGTATTCCATCTGCAATTTCCTCGCCGGCTTCTCGCCCAGCTTCACCTTCCTGTTCGTCATCCGGGCGCTGTTGGGCATTGGCATGGGGGCGGAATGGCCGGCCGGCGCGGCGCTGGCGATGGAATCCTGGCCGGCGCGGTCTCGCGGGCTGATGTCCGGCGTGTTGCAGGGGTCGTGGGGCTTGGGCTTCGCACTGTCCGGCCTCGCCTACGGCTTTCTGTACGCACCGTTGGAGGCGTGGCATAAGGGCTACGGCTGGCGCGGAATGCTGATCCTGGGCGTGTTGCCGGCCCTGGCCTGCGTCTGGATCCGCGTTTACGTGAAAGAGCCCGAGGTTTGGGCGGAAAACAAGAAGATCCAGAACACGACGCAAAAGCAGGTCACCCTGCCGCTGTTCGCCCTCTTCAAGCGCAAATATTTGTGGAATACCTTCACGGGCTGCCTGTGGATGGCGGCGAATTTCTGCGTCTACTACGCGGTCTGGGCCATGCTCGGCACCTATCTGACCAAAGAGCTTGGCTGGACGCCGGCCCAGGTGGCGGTCCCGGTGTTCTGGGGCAACATCCTCACCTTCCTCGCCTGCAGCTTCTGGGGCGCAGTGTCGGAAAGCGTCGGCCGGCGTTGGGCGTTGATGATACCGACGATCATCTCCCTGGCCCTCATTCCGCTCTATATCATGCAGGTCGATCACGCCTTGTTCCTGGGGTTCTTCCTGCTGTTTATCTGTTTCTTCAGCGGAAAGGATGCCCTGAACCCCGGCTGGCTGTCGGAACGCTTTCCGACCGAGGTACGCGCCACCGCCGCCGGTTTCGTTTATCACCAGGGCGCGGTCTGGGGCGCGGCCGTTGCGCCGATCCTGACCTACTTCGCGGTGAACCAGGGCATGGGCTTCGCCAAGCCGATGATGTACGGCGCGATGGGTTCTCTGGTCGTGTATATCGTCTCGGTCTATCTGGGTCCGGAAACCAGGGGCATGGTTATGAAAGCCGACCTGGAAGTGATCGAGGCCGAAGTCACGCTCGCATAGCAGGCGGCGGCGCGGCCGAGGCGCGAGTCCCGGCCGCTTTCCGCCCGGGTCTTTATCAGGCAACCGGCTGGCGCGATGGGCCGGGGGGTAACCATAGCCCAGGCATAAACCCGGATCTTCTGCAGTCGGCATCGGTTCCCGCCGGATGTGATCCGGCTGCGGTGTGGCTCTATCTGCTTCCGCAATTCCCGTCGCGAGTCGTGTTGGATCGCGTCAATCCAACCGTGACCGGCCCGAGACATAGGTGGCGGAGGAGCCAGAGCGAACCCGTTTCAAAGCCCGAATTTCCCTGTTTTGCGGGAAAATACAGGGAATTTCGTGATTTTGGGCCTTGGAAGAGGCCTCCGAGGCACCGACGACACAAGCGACGACAGGTGCTTAGGAACCAAATTCCCCAGGGCACAGAACAGGGAATTTATTTGGAGTGAACAGGGAAAGAGACCGGGCATACAGGGAAAATTATGTCGGATCACCGGATCACGGAAACGATCCCAGAAACGACGAAGACCTGAAAGGCCGACCTCTCGTACGTTCGGCTACGGCGTTCGGCTGGCTGGGCTTACCTGTAGCGCCGACTATTGCTGACTCGGGGAACTCGGCCCAATCGGCCTTAACCCCTCCCGTTATCCAGGACCAGCAAATCCGCAGGATTTGCACCGGTCCGGGATCAATTCCTCAGCTCACACAGGCGGCGTCGTTGATCCCGGAAGAAGGCTCGCCCCCTCAAAAGGCGCTGCGTTTCGGGGCTCGCCTAACTTCCGGCATGACAGAATCAACAAAATTCGATTGATCTTTAGGCCGCCTTGGTGACCCCTTTGTCGTCTTCGAGTACCCGTCCGGTGGAGGCCGCCTTGCGGGTTGGTGGCGGGCGGGCTTAGCACCGGTGCAAAGGACAGTGTTTGCACCGGTGCTAGTGAGGGGCGATGGCGAGGGTAGAGGTGATAACCGGCGTCGAACGCCGATGACGCTGGAGTG
>JAFAYW010000260.1 GCA_019240125.1 Alphaproteobacteria bacterium | reverse complement strand
CTCCTCGCCGGTCTCCGGGTCGGGCTGCGAGCGCTCGGCGAGAAATAGCGCCGATGGGTTCGGCACCTCGACGAGGCCGCAATCGCTCATCTCGAACACGCCGATCTCGTCGGTCGCGCCAAAGCGGTTTTTGACGGCGCGCAATATACGGAACTGGTGGCCGCGCTCGCCTTCGAAATACAGTACGGTGTCGACCATGTGCTCGAGCACGCGCGGTCCGGCGATCAGCCCTTCCTTCGTGACATGCCCGACCAGGACGACGACGAGGCCCCGGCGTTTCGCCAGCGCGATCAATTCCTGCGCCGCACCGCGCACCTGGCTGACCGTGCCGGGCGCGCTGTCGAGCGTGTCCAGATACATCGTCTGTATGGAGTCGATGATGACGAGGTCGGGCGCCGCGCGATCATCGAGCGAGGCGAGGATGTCGCGCACGCTGCTGGCCGAAGCGAGCCGCACCGGCCGGTCCGCCACCCCCAGCCGCTCGGCGCGCAGCCGCACCTGCTCGGTGGCCTCCTCGCCGGTGATATAGGCGGCGGCGTGGCCGCCGGCCGCGAGAGCGGCGGTTGCCTGCAATAACAGGGTGGATTTGCCGATACCGGGATCGCCGCCAACCAGGATCGTCGAACCCGGCACCAGCCCGCCGCCGCAGACCCGGTCAAGCTCAGCGATGCCGGTGAGCATGCGCGGCGGCCCGGCGGTATCGCCGCGCAAGGGCACAAAATCCAGCCGCTGGCCGCCGCGGCCGCCGCTTTGCGCCAGGCCTTTGGGCGGCCCGCTGCGCGGCACCTCCTCGACCATGCTGTTCCAGGCGCCGCATGCCTCGCAGCGCCCGGCCCATTTCGGCGCCACGCTGCCGCATTGCTGGCACACGTAATGCGCCTGCGACTTTGCCATGATCTAAAACCCTCGCCCGCATTGCGGGAGAGGGGGGACCGCCGCCGTCAGGCGGTGGTGGGTGAGGGGGGCTGGCGCACCATTCATATGAAGACCCTCACCCGTCGCCGCGCTGCGCGCGCCGCCACCCTCTCCCGCAATCCGGGAGAGGGGCCAGCGCAGGCCCGGTGCGATCATGCGGCGCGGACTTCCATCTGGATCGGTCCCTCGGCGCGGCCATTGACGAACTGGTCGACAAACGGGTTGCCGCTCGTATCGATTTCGGCGGTCGGCCCCTGCCAGACAATGCGACCCTTGTGCAGCATTGCGATGCGATCGGCAATCTTGCGCGCGCTAACCATGTCGTGGGTGATCGAGACAGCAGTGCCGCCCATTTCGCGGACGCATTCGATGATCAGGTCGTTGATGATGTCGGCCATGATCGGGTCGAGGCCGGTGGTCGGCTCGTCGAAGAACAGTATCTCGGGTTCGGCCGCGATCGCGCGGGCGAGCGCGACGCGCTTCTGCATGCCGCCTGAGAGTTCGGCGGGGCTCAGCATCGCAACCTCGGGGCCGAGGCCCACGGCGGCCAGCTTGGCCATCGCGATGTCGCGCGCCTGAGCCCGCTTCATGCCACGCCCCTGCGTCAGCCCGAAGGCGACATTTTCCCACACGCGCAGCGAATCGAACAACGCGGCGCCCTGAAACAGCATGCCGAATTTTCGCATCAGGGAAGCACGCGCGGCAGCGCCGAGCCCTACCGTCTCCTCCCCGTCGATGCGGATCGAACCCGCATCCGGGTGCAGGAGCCCGAGTACGCATTTCAGAAATACCGATTTGCCGGTGCCCGAGCCGCCGATGATGACGAGGCTCTCGCCGCGGCCGCATTCGATATCAACGCCATCGAGCACCTGCTTGGCGCCAAATGCCTTGCGTAGCCCGCGCACCGCTATTTTGGGATTCGCACCGTCGCTCATTGCGAGAAGAAGGCCTGCGTCAAAAAGTAGTTGAACAGCAGAATCATGATCGAGGCAGAGACGACAGCATAGGTGGTGGCCTGTCCCACTCCCTCGGCGCCACCGCGCGAATGATAGCCCTGGTAGCAGCCCATCAGCGCGATGAGGAATCCAAACACTCCGGCTTTCACCAGACCGGACACGACATCCATCGTTTCGAGATAACGCTCGGTCTGGGTGAGATAGGCCGACGGGTTAAATCCCAACTTGTACGTGCCGACCAGATAGCCGCCGAACACGCCGATGATGTCGGCGACCAGCACCAGCGCCGGCAGCGTCACCAGGCCGGCGAGAAGACGGGGCAGAACCAGATAGCGCAATGGGTCGGTGGAGAGCGTCGAGAGCGCATCGATCTGCTCGGTCACCCGCATTGTGCCGATTTCGGCGGCCATCGCCGCGCCGACGCGGCCGGCCACCATCAGGCCGGCAATCACTGGCCCCAATTCGCGGGTGATCGAGAGCACGACGACGGTCGCCACGGCGCTGTCCGCGTTGAACCGGCTGAACCCGTTATACGATTGCAACGCAAGTACCATACCGGTGAACAGCGCGGTCAAGCCGACCACCGGGAGCGAGTAATAGCCGATATAGACAATCTGCCGAAGGATCAGTCGCGGATAGAATGGCGGCGTGATCCCAGCCAGCAGCGCCCGGCCAGTGAATAGCGCAAGCCGGCCGACTCCCTCAAGAAAAGCCAGAAAAACCGCGCCGATCGACGCGAGAAACGCGGTCATGCCGGCGCGTATACGCGGTGCAGGCGGTCACCGAGCGCGGTCAGTATTTCATAGCCGATCGTGCCGGCGTCGCCGGCGGCCTCATCAACGCCATAATGCGTTCCAAGCAGTTCGATCATCGCGCCCGGCCGCGCCAGCGCCGGCTCGACCGCCGAGACATCGAATGTCGCCAAATCCATTGAAACCCGGCCCACCAGCGGCACACGTATGCCGGAAAGAAACCCGCAGCCGCGATGACTGAACGAACGCAGCCAGCCATCCGCGTATCCGACCGCCACGGTCGCCAATCGGCCGGGCCCCTGCATGATGTGCGCGGCACCGTAGCCAACCGACTCCCCCCTGTCAATTTGGCGGATTTGCAGGATTTTTGCGTCGAGCCGCACCGCCGGGCGCATGGGATTGGGCTGCCCTGGTGTGGGGTTGACGCCATAGAGCGCGGCCCCGGGTCGCACCAGATCGAGGTGGTAGTCGGCCCCGAGAAAAATGCCGGAGGAGGCGGCGAGGCTGGCGGGTATGCCGGAAAATGCGCCCAGTGCCCGCCCGAATCGGACGCGCTGCGCGGGATTGAGCGCGTGCGTCGTGTCGTCGGCGCAAGCAAGATGGCTCATCACCGCGCGCCAGCGGATGCTCGGCGGCTCCCGCAGCAGCGCCGTCAGCTCACTATTGCTAAGGCCGAGCCGCGCCATCCCGGTATCGATGTGCAGGATCGCCGCCGGCGCCTGCACATTTCCCTCCCCTGCTTGCGGATGAGGGACGGTGTGGGGGCAGCCGGCCGGGGGTTGCAGCCAGCATGAGGGCGAGCGCTGCCCGTCGGCCGAATACCCCCTCCCTGGCTCTTCCCCGCTGAGCCCTGCCCCGCCGAGCCCTCCCCCATAAGCCGGGGAGGGTATGGTGAGGGCGGGGGCGATTGCCATGCGCCATTCGGCGAGCTGGCCGGGTTCGTTGAGGACCGGGATCAGCGCGTGCGCCAGGAATTCGCCGGCGGTGCCGGGCAGGGGGCCGTTGAACACCGCGATTTCCGGTCCCGGCCCCAGCGCACCTCGCAGCGCCACCCCCTCGTCGAGTGTCGCGACAAAGAACAGGCGACATCCGGCCGCCGCGAGCGCACGCGCGACCGGCATAGCCCCCAGCCCGTATGCGTCGGCCTTGACGACGGCGGCGCAGTGCGCCGGTGCGACGTGCGCCGCGAGCAGGCGCCAATTCGCAACAACAGCGGCGAGGTCGATGTTGAGGATAGCACCGGCGCGCAACGCCGCTTCCGAGGTCATGCGGGGGGTCAGGTTTCCAGCACGATCTTACCGGCGTGGCGGCGCGACAGCAGCGCCTGCATCGCGTCAGCGACTTCGGCGAGCTTGAAGGTCTTGGCCACGAGTGGCTTCAGCCTGCCGGCTTCCCACCAGCCCAGCAACTCGGCGAGGTAGCGGCTGACCAGCACCGGGTCGCGCGCGGCCTGGGCGCCCCACACAACGCCGATCACCGAGATGTTCTTGACCAGGATCAGATTTGCCGGGACCTGTTGAATCCGCCCCGCCGCAAAGCCGATCACCAGCATCCGCGCCTCCCAGTTTACCGCGCGCAGGGCCTGATCGAACGCGTCGCCGCCGACCGGATCGTACACGACATCGGCACCCAGCCCGCCGGTCAGTTCGCGCACCCGATCGCGGATGCTCTCATTCCGGTAATCGATCAGCTCATCGGCGCCGTGTTTGCGCGCGACCGCGAGCTTCTCCGGGCCGCCTGCCGCTGCGATGACCCGCGCTCCAAGATGTTTGCCGATCTCGACAGCGCTCAAGCCGACACCGCCGGCGGCGCCGAGAACCAGCAATGTCTCGCCGCGCTTGAGATCGCCACGATGAGTCAGCGCGAAGTGCGAAGTGCCGTAGGCGACGGGAAAGGCCGCGGCGGTGACGTAGTCCATCCGGTCGGGAATCGGCACGACGCAGTCGGCGTTAAGCACGATCTCCTCGGCATAGGCGCCGCCAAAGCGCAGCACCGCGAGCACCCGCTGACCCGGCCGCAACATCGTGACGTCCGAACCGGTCTCGACGATGTCGCCAGCCGCCTCCAGACCGGGGGTGAACGGGAAATCCGGCTTTACCTGATACTTGCCGGCAACCATCAGGGTGTCGGCAAAGTTGACGCCGCAGGCCCGCACGCGAATGCGCACGTCGCGTGGGCCGAGCGGCTTCGCCGCTACTGCCTCGACGCGCAACGTCTCGGGTTCGCCCCATTCGCGGCACAGCACGGCCTTCATCCGAAAAACTCCCTCACCCCAGCCCCGTGTTACATCGCCGGCATCATACCCGCATCGGCGGGTTTACCGGATGGGCAGCTTGACACTCCAGGCGAACTCTCCCCCAACTGCGCGCGCCGTGCGTAGGGAAGGCAACGAGGGTTCGATGGGGCTGTTCAGGTTTTTCCGCAAGAGCGCAATGGCATCCCTCGCCATCGCATCGCTGGTCGCGCCAGCTATGGCGCAGAAGCAGGGTGGCGTCCTGCGCATGTATCACCGCGACAGCCCAGCGAGCATGTCGATTCTTGAAGAAGCCACGATCTCGGTTGTCGTGCCAATGATGCCGGTTTTCAACAATCTCGTCGTGTACGACCAGCACGCCGCGCAAAACAGCCTCAAGACGATCGTGCCGGAATTGGCGGATAGCTGGTCGTGGAGCGGCGACGGCAAGGACCTGACCTTCAAACTGCATCAAGGGGTGAAGTGGCACGATGGCAAGCCGTTTACATCAGCCGATGTCAAATGTACCTGGGACCTGCAAACCGGAAAGGGCGCGCAGAAGCTGCGGCTTAACCCTCGCAAATCCTGGTATGAAAACCTCGATTCGGTAACGGTCAACGGCGATTACGAGGCGACATTTCATTTGAAGCGGCCGCAGCCCGGCATTGTTGCATTGCTCGCCTCGGGGTATTCGCCCGTCTACCCCTGCCATGTCCCGCCGGCGCAGATGCGGCAGCATCCGATAGGCACCGGCCCCTTTAAGTTCGTGGAGTTCAAGCCTAACGAATCGATCAAATTGGCGCGTAATCCGGATTACTGGCGGCCGAACCGCCCCTACCTCGACGGGATTGAGTACACGATCATCTCGAACCGCTCGACCGCGATCCTCGCTTTTGTCGCCGGCAAGTTCGACGTGACCTTCCCGACGGAGGTCACAGTACCCCTGATGAAGGATATCGCCGGTCAGGCACCGAACGCGCATTGCGAGCTGGTACCAACCAATATCAGCACGAACGTTCTGCTCAATCGCGACAAGCCACCCTTTGATAACCCCGATATTCGTCGCGCCATGATGCTGACGATGGATCGCAAGCAATTTGTCGACATCCTCGGCGAGGGCAAGGGCGACATCGGCGGCGCGATGCTGCCGCCGCCGGCAGGGGTATGGGGGTTGACGCCGGATCAGTTGGCGCAACTACCCGGTTATAGCGCCGATGTCGAAAAGAACCGCGCCGATGCCCGCGCGCTGATGCAAAAGGCCGGCTACGGCCCCGACAAGCATCTCGCGATCAAGGTGTCGGCACGCAACATCGCGGTGTACCGCGACCCGGCGGTGATTTTGATCGATCAGCTCAAGAGCATCTTCATCGATGCCGAACTCGACCCGGTCGAAACCGCCAACTGGTTCCCCAAGATTACCCGCAAGGACTACCAGATTGGCCTCAACCTGACCGGCAGTGCGGTCGACGACCCGGACCAGCAATTCTACGAAAATTATGCCTGCGGCTCCGAGCGCAACTACAGCGCCTATTGCAACAAGGAGATCGACCAGCTGATCGATCAGCAATCGATGGAGAGCGATCAGGACAAGCGCAAGAAGCTGGTGCAGGAAATCGACGCCAGACTGCAGCAGGACGCGGCCCGCCCGATCATCCTGCACACCGACGCGGCGACTTGCTGGCAGCCGCAGGTCAAGGGCCTGACCCTGATGGTCAACAGCTCGTATAACGGCTGGCGCATGGAAGACGTGTGGCTCGATAAATGAGCCCGCGCGCAGGGGATGGACGCATGAGGCGGTTGGTTGCGCCGTTAGTCGCATCGCTGTTGTTGATGGCCGCGATCGCGCCGGCGCTGGCGCAGAAATCGGGCGGGACGTTGCGGCTTTATCTGCGCGACAGCCCGGCCAGCATGTCGATCCTCGAAGAAGCGACGATCTCGACCGTCATGCCGGTCATGTCAGTGTTCAACAATCTCGTGCTGTTCGATCAGCATGTGAAACAGAACAGCCTCAAATCGATCGTGCCGGATCTCGCCGATAGCTGGAGCTGGAATGGTGACGGCACTGAGCTCACTTTCAAGCTGCATCACGGCGTCAAATGGCATGACGGCAAGCCCTTTACCGCGGCGGACGTGAAATGCACCTGGGATTTGCTGCAGGGAAAGGGCAACGCCAAATTGCGGGTCAATCCGCGCAGATCCTGGTACGGTAATCTGGTTGAGGTCACCGCCGACAGCGATGACACCGCTACTTTTCACCTGAAACGGCCGCAGCCGGCCTTGTTGATCCTGCTCGCGTCCGGGTTTTCGCCGGTCTATCCCTGCCACGTGCCGCCAGCGCAGATGCGGCAGCACCCGATCGGCACGGGCCCTTTCAAGTTCGTCGAATACCGGCCGAACGAGTCGGTGAAGCTGGTGAAGAACCCGGATTACTGGAAGCCGGGCCTGCCTTATCTCGACGGCATCGACTGGACGGTCGTCACCAATCGCTCGACGGCAATTCTCGGCTTTATTGCTGGCCAGTTCGATATGACCTTCACGGCCGAGATCACCGTGCCTCTGGTGAAACAGATCAAGGAGCAAGCGCCGAAGGCGATCTGCGAAATCGTGCCGAACAACAACAGCAATAATCTGCTGATCAACCGCGATAAGCCGCCGTTCGACAATGCCGATATTCGGCGTGCCTTGATGCTGGCGCTCGACCGCAAAGCCTTTATCAATATCCTGGGCGAGGGACAGGGCGATGTCGGCGGCGCGATGCAGCCGCCGCCCGAAGGCCTGTGGGGGTTGCCGGCCGACAAGATGGCCGATCTGCCGGGTTATGGGCCCGATATCGAAAAGAACCGCGCGGAGGGCCGCGCGCTGATGGAAAAGCTTGGCTATGGGCCGAACAAGCACCTGCCAGTCAAGGTACTGACGCGCAACATCGCGACGTATCGCGACCCCGCCGTGCTGCTGATCGATCAGATCAAGAATGTCTACATCGACGGCGAATTGGAGACGATCGAGACCGCCAACTGGTATCCAAGGCTGGCGCGTAAGGATTACCAGGTCGGGCTCAATGTCACCGGCAGCGCGGTGGACGATCCGGATCAGCAATCCTTTGAGAATTACGCCTGCGGCTCGGAGCGAAACTACACCGCCTACTGCAACAAGGAGCTCGACCAGAAATTCGAGCAGCAATCGGCGATGTCCGACCAGGACAAGCGGCGCCAGCTGGTGTGGGAGATCGATCGGCAGCTACAGAACGACGCCGCTCGGCCGATCATCAGCCATAACCGAACCGCAACCTGCTGGCAGCCTTTCGTCAAGAACGAGACACTGATGGTGAACACGATCTTCAACGGCTGGCGCATGGAAGATTTGTGGCTGGATAAATAAGAGATTTTTCGACTGGTGCGATTCATCCGAGGAGCCGGATCGCGTACGCGGGGGCTAACCAAACGACTGGGACGTTGTCCCTGGTCGTCGCTTGCGCGGAAACGGCGAGGTTCCTGGAACGAGTAATCGCTGTAAAAACAGAAAAAGGGTAGGGGAACGATGGTGGTTGTGCGGTGGGTCGCGCTGTTGTGCGGGCTCGCGGTTGCGCTCTGCGGCACTGCGCCGGCGGTGGCGCAGAAGTCCGGCGGCATTCTGCGGATACAGCATTTCGACAGCCCGGCCAGCATGTCGATCCTCGAGGAATCCACACGCGCCGCCGAAGAGGCGATGATGCCGGTGTTCAACGGCCTCGTGGTGTTCGACCAGCACATCGCGCAGAACAGCCTGAAGTCGATCAAGCCCGATCTCGCCGATAGCTGGGCCTGGGATGAAGACGGCAAGGAGCTGATTTTCAAATTGCACCCGGGCGTCAAATGGCATGACGGAAAGCCGTTCACGTCAGCTGATGTCAAATGCACCTGGGACCTGCTGATGGGCCTCAGCAACGACAAGCTCCGGGTCAACCCGCGCAAGTTCTGGTACGAGAATGTCGAGGCGGTCGTTCCGAACGGCGATCTTGAAGTCTCGTTCAAGCTGAAGCGGCCGCAGCCAGCCCTGCTGGCGCTGCTGGCATCGGGCTGGGCGCCGATCTATCCGTGCCATGTACCCGCGCGCGACATGCGGCAGCACCCGGTCGGTACCGGGCCGTTCAAGTTCCTCGAATTCAAGCCCAACGAATACATCAAGGTCAGGCGCAATCCGGATTACTGGAAGCCGGGCCACCCGTACCTAGACGGCATCGACTTCACGATCATGCGCGAGGTCGGGCCGCGCAATCTGGCATTCTTCGCGGGCAATTTCGATGTCGGCTCACCCTACGGCGTGACCCCGCCTCAACTTGCCGATTTCAAGGCGCAAGCGCCGCAGGCGGTTTGTACGACCACCGGGGTCAATGTGCCGCGCACGATGCTGATCAACATCCAGAAGCCGCCTTTCGATAATCCGGAATTGCGCAGGGCGATGTCGCTGGCGATCGATCGCGGCGCGTTTTCGACGATCCTAAATGGCGGGCTGCGCAGCGTCGGCGCGACGATGATGCCGCCGCCCGACGGGGTATGGGGCATGCCCGATGACGTGCTCAAGACCTTGCCGGGCTACGACCCCGATGCCGCGAAGAGCCGCGCCGAAGCCCGCAAGATCATGGAGAAGCTGGGTTACGGGCCCGACAAGCCGCTGGTGACGAAAATCTCCACCCGCGACATCCCTTCCTGGCGCGATCCGGCGGTCCTGCTGAATTCGCAGCTCAAGGAAATCTACATCAACACCGAGCTCGACATCGTCGATACGACCCAATGGTACCCCAAGATCATGCGCAAGGATTTTACAATCGGCGCGGTGCCGATCGAGGCCGGCGTCGATGATCCCGACCAGATGTTCTATGAAAATTTCTACACCGGCTCGGCCCGCAACTATGCCGGCTACAGCGATCCGGAATTCGACAAGCTGGTCGACCGGCAATCGGTCGAACCCGATCCGGACAAGCGCAAGCAGATCGTCTGGGACATCGAACGCAAACTGGCAGACGCGGCGATCCGGCCGGTGCTGTTCTATCCGATATCGGCGAGTTGCATGCAGCCCTACGTCAAGGGCCTGACGATCATGACCAACAGCATTTACAATGGCTGGCGCTTCGAGGACGTGTGGCTCGATAAATAAATCGCGCGGCTGTATCCGCCCAACCGGGCACATAGCCGGGAAGCAAGCAAGAAGCTGTGGTGGAGGAACGAGATGAGAAGGCGGCTTGGCCTGATTGCGCTGATGCTTGCCCTGGCGGCGGGCGCGTCGAGCTTTCCGGCCGCAGCGCAGAAGCAGGGTGGCATCCTGAAGCTCTACCATCGCGACAGTCCAGCCAGTGTCTCGATCATGGAAGAGGCCACGATTTCCGCGGTCATCCCGATGGCCGGCGTGTTCAACAACCTCGTCGTGTTCGATCCGAAGGTGCCGCAGGAAAGCCTGCAATCCGTCATTTCCGACCTCGCGACCGAGTGGCATTGGAGCGATGACGGGAAGCTCCTCACCTTCAAGCTGCGCCATGGTGTCAAATGGCATGATGGGCAGCCATTTACCGCGGCCGACATCAAATGCACCTGGGACCTGGTACTCGGTCGCGGCGCGCAGAAATTGCGTCTCGACCCGCGCAGGAGCTGGTACGAAAATCTCGACGATGTGACCGTCCAGGGCGACGACCAGGTCGCCTTTCACCTGAAGCGGCCGCAGCCGGCGCTTCTGGCGCTTCTGGCGTCGGGGTTCTCGGTGATATATCCGTGCCATGTGACGCCGGCTCAGATGCGGCAGCACCCGATCGGCACCGGCCCGTTTAGGTTCGTCGAGTTCAAGCCCAACGAATTCATCAAGCTGGCCCGGAATCCGGATTACTGGAAGCCGGGCCAACCTTATCTCGACGGCATCGAGTACACGATCATCGCCAACCGCTCGACCGCCATCCTCAGTTTTGTCGCTGGCAAGTTCGACATGACATTTCCGTATCAGGTCAGCGTTCCTCTATTGAAACAGGTCAAGGATCAAGCTCCGCAGGCGATCTGCGAAATACGCCCAACCAACGGCACCAATGCCCTGCTGAACCAGACGGTACCACCCTTCAACAACTCCGAACTGCGCCGCGCCGTCGCGCTCAGCCTCGATCGAAAGGGGCTGATAGAGATGATGACCGAGGGCGAGGGCACGCCCGGCGCCGCGATGCTGCCGCCGCCCCAAGGCCTGTGGGGGCTGCCGCCGGATCAGCTTAAGGAGTTGCCCGGCTACGGCGATGATGTCGCCAAGAACCGGGCCGAGGCGCGTGCCATCATGGAAAAGCTCGGCTACGGACCCGACAAGCCGCTGAAGGTCAAGGTGATGACGCGCAATGTGCCGGTATTCCGCGACACGGCGACGGCGCTGACCGATCAGTTGAAGCAGATCTATATCGAAGGCGAACTCGATCTGGTGGAAACCGCGCAATGGTATCCGCGGCTTACCCGCAAGGATTTTACCGTTGCCTATAACCTGACCGAGCGCGCGGTCGACGATCCCGACCAGCAGTTCTTTGAGAATTACAGCTGCAGTTCCGATCGCAACTATACGGGCTACTGCAACCACGACATCGACAATGATTTCGTCCGCCAATCGCTCGAAACCGATCAGCAGAGGCGCAAGGCGATGGTGTGGGACATCCAGAAGCGACTCGAACAGGAGGGAGCGCGCATCACGATGTACTACAGCCGTGGCGCGACCTGCTGGACACCGCATGTCAAGGGCGTGTTGCTCCCCCTCAACAGCCTCTACAATTCCTGGCGCTTCGAGGATGTGTGGCTGGATTGATGCGCGGTCGCAAAGCGTGGCGCCGAATTGCCGGTCAGGAGCGGGTGAAGATGGCGTTGGTGCTGCCGGCGTGATTGGCGCCGCGGAGCGCTAATCTAAATCCCACCGCCGCCAATTTATCGATAACGCCCGCATTGCGTTCAGTATCATCGCTTTCGATCTCCACGAGCGCCGAGCGAAGGTCCGGATCGGCCAGGGTCTCGGCTGCGCCGATCAGGATCTGTTCCTCGATTCCGTCGACATCGATCTTCAGGTAGTGCGGCGCCGCGAGGCCGAACCGCCGGCGAAAATCGTCGATCGAATAGCCCAGCATCGCCTGCCGGTGGGCTATGTCGATAGGCCGGCCAAAGCAATCTTCGACGCTCTCGAACGAATTGAACGAATTGCCCGCATTGGTCGCCGACATGTTTAGCTGGCCGAGCCGGGTGTCGGCGCTCAGCGCGATGCAATAGGCGGCGACCCGATCGCCGAAGTGGTTGGCCTCGACATTGCGGGCAAGAGCAGCATAGGTCGCCGGCGACGGCTCGAAGGCGAGCACGGCTACCTTTGGATGCAATGCCGCATACAGCGCGTAAGTGCCGACATTGGCACCGACATCCCAGAAGCGGCACGGTGTCTCGAACCCATCGATCCAAGCCAGTGTTTCGGGCTCGCGCTCGGCGAATTCGCGGGGAAACTGCAACGCCTCGGAGTGCTGGCTGATAAAGTTCAAGGTTCCCCGCGGCGTCGCCACCGCATGCGCTGGCATCAATGCGTTGGCGACGCGTATACGGGTGTCGGCGCGTCGCCAAGGCTGCAGCGGAGCGGTCATCACGTCGATCAGCGCTGTCAGGACGGCTGCGTATCGTTTGCTCATCTGGACGCTAAGCTATGCCCGTCGGGCTGGCCGCGGCGAGACGCTTTTGATCTGGCGTCGGCAATTTGAGGCTGGCACTTGCGGGGGGCATGGCCTCGTGGAACCATCGTGCGATGCACGGAGCGCCCGAACTCGATTGCCTGCCGCTGACTCTTCTGACCGGCTTTCTCGGCAGCGGCAAGACGACATTGTTGCGGCGCGCTTTGTCGGATCCTGCTTTTGCCGACACCGCTGTGGTGATCAACGAGGTCGGCGAGATTTCGATCGATCACTATCTCGTCGATTTCGTCGAGGGCGACGTGCTGGAATTGCCCGGCGGCTGCCTGTGCTGCGCGGTGCGCGAGGATTTGGCGCAGACCTTGCGCAGCTTGATAGCGCGGCGCGACGCGGGCGAAATCCGGCGATTTCGGCGGCTAGTCATCGAAACCAGCGGGCTCGCCGATCCGGCGCCGATCCTGTTCACCCTGGGCACCGACCCGATGCTCGATCAGCGGCTGCGCCTGGCACGCGTAGTGACCTTGATCGACGCGGTCACCGGCGCCGATACCATCGAGCGCTTTCCCGAGGCGGCGCGGCAGGTCGCGGTGGCCGACCGTCTGGTGGTGACGAAGACCGATCTGGCACCATTTAGGGAGATGTTGGCCGCGAAGCTCGCAGCGTTGAACGCGCCGGCTGAGCGGATCGCCGGGACGGCTAGCCTTGAGCCCGCTGCTATCCTGTTTGAGGGCGCCGCATGCCCCCACCCCAACCCTCTCCCGGCAGCAGGGGAGGGAGGATTGGGGTGGGGGCATGCCGCCGCTCAGCACGCCGAGCATTCGCACGGCATTGCTACCTACGCCGTGGTCCTCGACGGCGCAATCGGGCGCTTCGAGTTTGCCCGGGCGCTAGGCGGTCTGGCCCAGGAACGCGGCAATGACCTGCTGCGCGTCAAGGGGTTGGTGCGATTTGCCGACCGGCCAGACCGGCCGGCGGTGGTGCAGGCGGCGCAGCATGCGATGTTCTCGCCGGAATGGCTTGACGCCTGGCCGGATGACGACCGCCGCAGCCGTCTGGTCTTCATTGTGCATGATATCGCCGCCGAGGAAATTCTCGACCGATTTGCCTTCGCCGCGCCCGTATTGCTGGGCGGCGCGACCCATCATCCTCATCACACCGTCACCGCATAAGGAAACACGACCATGCTCGACACCGTGATCACCGGCGGCAACGCCGTGCTGCCAACCGGGGCTGTCGCGGCCGATATCGGCATCGCCGGCGACAAGATCGCCGCGATCGGTGCGCCGGGCCAGCTGGCGGGGCTGGCCGGCCGCACGATCGATGCGAGCGGCCAGATTGTCATTCCCGGCGGCATCGATCCGCACGTGCATTGCCGCTGGCCGATGCCGACCCCGGGCCAGACGCAGCATAACCTGACCGACGGTCCCGACCGGGTCAGCCAGGCGGCGCTGTTTGGCGGCACCACGACAATGCTCGACTTCGCCCTGGTCGATGGCGACAACACGGTGCAGCAGGCGATTGAGCGGCGGCAGAAGGAATGGGCCAGCGATTGCTATTGCGATTACGGCTTTCACGTCATGGTGCAGGGCGCGCTCGAGCACACCGTGCCCGACCAGATTGCCGAGGCCGTGCAGGGCGGGCATGCCTCGGTCAAGATGTTCACGACAGACATCACCCCGTCGCGCAAGGGCCGTATGGTGCCGTTCGGCAGCATCTGGGAGGTGCTGAAGTCGCTCGCCAAATCAGGCGGCATCGCAGCGATCCACGCCGAAGACAACGACATCGTCATGCACATGTACGACAAGCTGACCCGCGAGGGGCGCACCGGCTTTGAGAACATGGCCGAAGTCCACAACACGCTGAGCGAGGACCTCGCGTTCAACCGGGTCATTCGCCTGGCCGCCAATATCGAGGGAAGCGCGCTGTATATGCTGCATACCTCGGCGGCAACCGGCGTACGGGCGATCGCGACCGCGCGCGGCAACGGCACGCCAATCTATGGCGAGACCTTGCACCAGTACCTGATGTATACGGCCGAGGATTACAAAAAGCCGAACGGCCAGATCTATCACACCTACCCGTCGCTCAAATATGCCGAGGACCATGCGGCGCTGTGGGGCGGCACCAATCACGGCGCCATCCAATGTGTCGCGACCGATGAAATCTGCTGCCCGCTCAAATACAAGCTCCAGGGCAATCGCATCGACGACACCACCGGCGGCAATGCCGGGGTCGAGCCGCGAGTCTCGCTGATCTATACCGAGACAGTCGAAAAACGCGGTTACGACCTGACCCAGTTCGTCAATCTGGTCTCGACCAATGCGTCGAAGATCCTCGGGCTGTACCCGCGCAAAGGTGTGCTCGCGGTGGGCTCCGACGCGGATATCGTGCTGCTGGACACGCGGCAGCGGCACACGGTGCGTGCCGCCGACATGCACGAGGCGGATTATTCACCGTGGGAGGACCGCGACCTCGCCTGCTGGCCGTCACTGACGATGCTGCGTGGCAAGGTCATGGTCGAGAGCGGCAGCCTCAAGGGCGCGTTGAGCGACGGGACGTTCCTGTCGCGCAAGGTCGCCGATGAGGTGCGTTCCCGCCCCGCGGTGTAGTCACCGCGCCTCAGCGCGAGCGGCTGCCCATCGCTCGATTAACCTGATCGCCGGCCGTCGAGCCGTGCGCGCCGGCGCCGGCGCGCACGGTCAGTTCGTTGAGGACGGCGGTAACTCCGGCCGTCTCGCGAGCAATCTCGTTGGCCTGCTGCAACGCCGCCGCATTGTCGACGGTGCCGCGCAGTAACACTTCGCCACCCGTCACCTGCACCTCGATGTTGGAAGCATCGACAAACGGGTTTTCGGTCAGACGGTCGCAGATATCCTCGTGGATGCGCGCCGGCGAACGGGCGTAGCCGCGCGGTCCGACACCGCGGTAATCCCCAACAGGGCGAACCGGCGGCGCCGACACCGGTCCGGCGCCGATTGTCGGTTCGATCGTGCGCGGCTCGATCGTACGCGACTCGGTGCCCGGCGTCTCGTCCGGTGCGTGTCGCCACTCCGCGCTGGGTGCCGGCTGCTGCGTCGCCGCCGCATCCGGTGTTTCAAGCCCGACCCGCTGGCGCAAACTCTCCGATAGCTTGCTGTCGCGGACTTGCTGGCCTGTTTGAGCCTGTCGCAGCGCGTCGCCCGGGGTTAACGGCTTTTCTTCGCCGCGGCCATAGGCGTCGGGATAGCGATCTTCATAGTCACCCATCTGGACCTCCAACTGTCCCTGATTCCTGAACGCGTAAAAGAGAAAGGGGTTGCCTGCGGCAACCCCTTTGCATCGTGTTTACGATGCGTGAACGCTACTCGGCCCAGTGGCCTTCCTCCCAGACCCAGCCGCCCGGGCGCTCGACAAAGCGGCCTGGAAGCCATGCGGCGTGGACGCGAGGCGGTTCGGCATAATGCCCATGCATCCAGACGTAGAGCTGGCGCTCGGGATTCCAGCTCCAATGGCCCTCCTGCCACACCGCGGTCGGTGCCGGTGCTGGCGGGGCCGTTTCGATCTGCGGGGCCGGTGGCGCGGTCGGCGCCAGGACCACCGTCGAGACCGTGCTGCCTGATTCCGGCGGCACGGTTTCGTGGGTGATCGTGCGCTTTTCGATCGTCACCTCATCGGCAAATGCCGGGGCGCAGAGGATCATCAGCGCACCGGCGGCATAAAGAACTCGCTTCATAACGTTACTCCACCAGTGAGAGCGCACCCGCCCAGCGACAAGCGCCTGTCACTGAATTAACAGAGGATAAGCGGCGAGCATTCCATCCGCCGATGCCGGAGCGGAACGGCCGGTGCCGGGACGGCGATAGCCGAGTGGGGTCAGCGCTGCATCTGCATCATCTGATGCATCTGCTGGGCGGGCATCATGTTGTGGTTGAGATTGGCCATGATCCACAACGAGCCGGCGATCAGCAGAAAGACGATCAGGACACCGAAGGCGAGCGCCAGCACATTGTTGGTGCTGTCGGGACCGGTCGTGATGTGCAGAAAGAAGGCGAGATGCACCCCCATCTGCGCCACGGCGAAAACAATCAGGGCTACCGGAATGGCCGGCCCGTATATCAGATGGCTCTGCGCCAAAAAGAATGAGCCGGCGGTCAACCCAACCGCCAGCCCGAGCCCGATCAAATAGCCGACGATGCTCTCGGCGACCGTGCGGCCGTGTAGATATTCGCCGTAACCCGGCGCGCGGTCGCCCTCGCTTTCGGATCGCCTCGTGTCGATGATATGGCTCATGCGCCCGATCCCAGCAGATAGACGACGGTGAACAGCGCCACCCAGATGATATCGAGGGCATGCCAGAACAGGGCGAAACAGAGGATCCGCCGCATGATATCGGCCCGAAACCCCTTTGCCAGCACCTGCGCCATCATAGTCAGCAGCCATAACAGGCCGCACGACACGTGCAGGCCGTGGCACCCGACCAGCGTAAAGAACGCGGTGAGGAAGGCGCTGCGCTGCGGTCCGTTTCCTTGCAGCACAAGTCCAGCGAACTCATGCGCCTCGAGCCCGACAAATCCGGCACCGAGTACGAAGGTCACTGCCATCGCGCCCTGAAACCACAGCGCCTGACGCGCCGCGGCGGCGATGCTGGCGATGCCGCAGGCAAAGCTGGACGCGAGCAGAAGCGCGGTTTCGATCGCGGTAGTGCGCAGATCGAACAGCTGCGCGCCGGAGGGGCCGCCGGCCGTCTGCCCCGACAACACCGCATAGGCGGCGAAAAACGCCGCGAACATGATGATGTCGCTGAGCAGGAATATCCAGAACCCATAGGCTGTGATCACGTATTTCGGGGCCGGACCGCCCTCGCCGCGGCCCTGGGCCTGGCTGCCGGTGCGGACGCCGCCGAGGCGGTAGGGATCGGAATCCGGGGTGGCGGCGATGTCGCTCATCGGGCGCGGCTGACAGCGGTGGCGAGCGCCTCGCGGCGAGCGGTGCGATTGGCCCGGTCGATGCGGGCCACGTCATCCGCCGCGATCTCGTATTCGTCGACATCGCGCCAGGCAAACACGACGAAAACGCCATAGGCTCCGACAAAGCCGACGGCGACCAGCCACCAGATGTGCCAGATCATGGCAAATCCCATGATCGTCGCGAAGAAGGCACAGACAAACCCGGTCGGGCTGTTACGCGGCATTTCAATCGCCTCGTAATCGGGTTCGTCGCGCAGCCGGTTCTGCGCGCGGGCGGTCTCCTTGATCGACCAGTACGGCTCACCGTCCTCGACATTGGGCAGGATCGCGTAGTTGAAAGCCGGCGGCGGCGACGGGGTCGACCATTCGAGCGAGCGGCCGTCCCAGGGGTCGCCGGTCACGTCGATAAAACGCTCGCGATGGCGGATGCTGACGACGAACTGCATGACCTGGCAGAAGGCGCCAGCGATCATGATCAGCATGCCGAAGCTGGCGGCCAGCACCCAAGGCTGCCATGACGCCACATCGTAATGCTGCAAGCGCCGCGTCATGCCCGACAATCCGGCGCCGTAAAGCGGGATGAACACCGCTAAAAATCCCGCCATCGACAGCCAGAAGGCCGCCTTGCCCCAGCCCTCGTGCAGGCGGAAGCCAAACGCCTTGGGGAACCAGTAGGTGACGCCGGCAAAGGCGCCAAACAGCACGCCGCTGATAATGACATTGTGGAAATGCGCCACCAGGAAGAGGCTGTTGTGCAGGACGAAATCGGCCGGCGGCACCGCCAGCAATACGCCGGTCATGCCGCCCACGACAAACGTCACCATAAATCCGACCGACCACAGCATCGGCGTCGTGAAGCGGATGCGGCCGCCATACATCGTAAAGAGCCAATTGAAGATTTTGACGCCGGTCGGCACGGCGATGATCATCGTCGCGACGCCGAACACCGCGTTGACATCGGCGCCGGCGCCCATCGTGAAGAAATGGTGCAGCCACACCATGAACGAGATGATGCAGATCGCCAGCGTCGCCATGACCATCGAGCGATAACCGAATAGCGGCTTGCGCGAGAAGGTCGAGACCACCTCGGAGAAGATGCCGAAAGCCGGCAATACCAGGATGTAAACCTCGGGATGGCCCCAGGCCCAGATCAGGTTGAGGAACATCATCATGTTCCCGCCCGCCTCGTTGGTGAAGAAGTGGAAGCCGAGATAGCGGTCGAGCTGCAGCATCGCCAGGGTGGCGGTCAGGATCGGGAAGGCGGCAACGATCAACAGGTTGGCGGCGAGGGCGGTCCAGCAGAACATCGGCATCCGCAGATAGCTCATGCCAGGCGCGCGCATCTTGAGAATTGTGGTGACAAGATTGACGCCGGTGACAAGCGTGCCCACCCCGGAAATCTGAATCGCCCAGAGGTAGTAATCGACCCCGACCCCGGGCGAATAGCGCACCTCCGACAAGGGCGGGAAGGGCAGCCAGCCGGTGCGGGCGAACTCGCCGATCACCAGCGACAGGTTCACCAGCAGCGCTCCCGTCGCGGTGAGCCAGAAGCCCACAGAGTTCAGGGTCGGGAATGCGACGTCGCGCACCCCGAGCTGCAACGGCACGACGAAATTCATCAAGCCGATCATCAGCGGCATCGCCGCAAAAAAGATCATGATCGTGCCGTGCGCGGAAAACACCTGGTCGTAATGCTCGGGCGGCAGAAAGCCGGCCGCGTGATAGCCGAGCGACTGCTGCGCCCGCATCATGATGGCGTCGACAAAGCCGCGCAGCAGCATGACGACGCCGAGCAGCACGTACATCACGCCGATGCGCTTATGATCGACGCTGGTGATCCATTCCCGCCACAGATAGGGCAGCCACCCTTTGAGGATCACATACAGCAGAATGCCGACCGCGACCGCGAACGACGCGGCGCCGGCGATAAGCGGGATCGGCTGATCGAAAGGGATCGCCGACCAGTCGAGTTTACCGAGCATTGCCAGATCCACTTCGGGGCGACACCTGCGCTTCCGGCCGCCCGATTTCAGGTCCCGGCGCGGGCGGCAATTGCTGCGACACAATCATGGTGAAGAGGCCCGGCGCGACCGAGCCATAGGCGAAGGGCTTTACCCCGGAGCTTTGCTTGGCCAACTCGGCGTAGCTGTTGGGATCGAGAGCGGCGCCTTTGCCGCCGGTCTGCTGCGCCCAGCTCGTGAACTGGTCGGGTGGCACGGCCTCGACCATGAAGTGCATATCGGAAAATCCGTCGCCGCTGAAATGACCGGATTGCCCGTAATAGGTGCCGGGTTTATCGGCCTGCAGGCTCAGCTGATCGGCCATGCCGTTCATCGTGTAGATCATGCTGCCGAGCTGCGGCACGAAGAAGGTGTTCATCACGCTTGCCGCGGTCAGCGAGAAATGCACCGGCACGCCGACCGGGATGGTCAGCTGGTTGACCGAGGCGATGCCCTGCGCCGGGTAGATGAACAGCCATTTCCAATCCAGCGAGACGACCTGTACCTCGAGCGGTGGCGTCTTCCCCTCAAGCCGGCGATAGGGGTCGAGATCGTGCGAGGCGATCCACGTCAGACCGCCGAGAAACATGACGACCAGCACCGGGATCGCCCAGGTGATCGCCTCGACCCCACCGGAATAGGCCCAATCTGGCCGATAGCGTGCCCTCGCATTGCCGGCGCGGTACCACCACGCAAAGCCCAATGTCGCGGCGATGGTAGGGATGACGATCGTCAGCATGATCGCGAGCGCGTTGAGCAGGATCGTCTGCTCCGCGGCGGCTACCGGCCCGGCAGGGTGAAACACCCCCGGCGCGCAGCCGGTCAGTAACGGACTGGCGCATAGAGCCGCAGCCTTAAGGCCTCCGCGCAACTTACAATTGCAGGCGAAACGGGTCATGCCATGTACTGCCAAGCCCTTGCTGTGCCGCCGATCGGACGCCGCCGGAGCGGTGGCGCCCGTATTGATCCGTCGCTGCATGATCGCCGGCGGGCCCCGACAGTTCCCGCAATAGGCGAGCCAAACGTCGCACCCGCAACGTTGCCGCCGTGCCGTCATCGAGGCAAGCTCTCATCTGCAAAGTGCGGAGGAGAACCGCGATGGGCTCAATGATACTGGTCGGCGACGTCAACCTGATGAATGTCGCCGACCCGGGGGTACCCTTCGCGCGGCTCGGCGCGGAGATGCGGGCTGCCGACCTGACCTTCGCCAATCTCGAATGCTGCCTTTACACTCCGCCCCCGGGGCACACGGTCGAGCAGGAAGGGTTTTTCGCCGATCCCGAGATTGCCGGCGCGGCGCTGCGCCACGGCGGCATCGCCGCGGTTGGCCTTGCCAACAACGTCAATTACGGCACATACGCGATCCTGAGCTCGATCGGCCGGCTTGACCGGCTGGAGATCGCGCATAGCGGCGCCGGCGACAATCTGGCGGCGGCGCGCGCGCCCGCCATTGTTACCCGCAATGGGGTGCGCTACGGCTTCCTGCAGCGCAGCTCGGTCTACTGGCCGACCAACCACGAAGCGAGCGCGCGCGGCGCCGGTATCGCGGTGATCCGCGGCCACACGGCCTACCAGGTGCCGGCGCACAAGACGCGCCCGGAAATTCCGCCGATGAACCGGCCGGGTGTGCCGCCGATCGTCGTAACCTGGGCCGACCCCGCCTATCTGGCGGCCTTCCGCGCCGATATCGCCGCGTTGCGCGCCAAGGCCGATATCGTTGTCGTCTCATGCCATTGGGGGCTGGGCGAGGAGGTATTGCAATACATGACCGAGATCGCCCACACCGCGATCGACGCTGGCGCCGATATCGTGATCGGGCACGGGCCGCATTATTCGCTGCCGGTCGAGATGTTCCGCGGCAAGCCGATCTTTTACGGGCTCGGCAGCTTCTCGTTCCACACCGGCCACGGCGGCCGCCAGCACGGCGACTGGATCGGCATGATGGCGCAGGCCGATACAACCGCAAGCGGTGTCCGCGAAGTCAGCTTCCGCTTCGTGCGGCATAACGCAGCTAATGAGACGGTGCCGTGCAGCCCCGCCGGAGAAAGCGCCACCCTCGACCGCATCCGAGCCGACAGCGAAAAGCGTGGCGCTCGTCTCGTGGCAGACAGCGAGTGGGTGACATTGCACGCATCATAGGCGGTAGAGCGTGGGCGGGAGAGCGCGCGCCGGCAAGCGGCGCGATTCGGTTACGCCTCGTCAATTGCCAGCAACGCGGCGGCTTCCGTGGCGTCGCGACAGGCCAGGACGGCCTGCGCGGTGCTGCGGGAGAACCCGCCGCGCGCAAAGGCGGCGAGTTCGCGCTGGTCGCCCTGGGTGACCGGTCGGGTGCGGTAGGGACCGAGCCGGCGGCGGCGGGCAAACGCCAGCGCCGCCGCAAGCTCGGGCTGCGGCACGCTCTCGCGCAGCGCGTCGAGCGCGGATGTGATGTCACCGGAGGCGACGCCTTTGGCCGCCAACCCCGCCGCGATGCGCCGCGGCGAGTGGCCCCTGCCCAAGCCGCTGCGGGCTCGGGCCGCGGCATAAGCCTCGTCGTCGAGCAATCCTGCCGCGCGGTAGCGGGCGACCAGCGCGTCGATCAGCGGAGCGATATCACGCGACGCGTCGCTGTCGCGTCCGGCGCGCCGCCAGACGCGGCGCTGCAAGACGCGCCGCAGGTTTTCGGCCGAACTGGCATAACGTTCGAGGTAAAACAGCGCCCATTTCTCCAGCAGCGCGGCATCGATTATTGGAGGATCGGAGGTGTTCTCGACACGCGCTGGTCTGCCCTTAGCCATCTGCAACCATCAAATGCCAACCTCGACGTCATTCTCCTCTATGATAACCCCAGCAAAGAATAAGGGGACCACACCGGGTGAGCGAAGCCGGCGCCACGTTCGCGACCACAGCCGAGCCGCGGCTCCGCATCCTGATCCCGCTGATTGTCGGCTGCGCCTTCTTCATGGAGGGGCTCGACTCGACGATGATCGCGGTGTCGATCCCGGCGATGGCGCGCAGCCTCGGCGAGAACCCGCTGCGCCTCAACCTGGTCATCACGACCTATCTGCTGAGCCTCGCCGTGTTCATCCCGGTCAGCGGGTGGATCGCCGACCGCTATGGGACGCAACGCGTGTTCTGTGCCGCGGTGCTGATTTTCGCCGGTGGCTCGGCTTTGTGCGGATTGGCCGACAGCCTGCCAATGCTGATCGCAATGCGCGTCGTGCAGGGGTTTGGCGGCGCGATGATGACGCCGGTGGGCCGGCTCATCCTGCTGCGAAGTTTCCCGCGCGCCAGCCTTGTCTCGGCGATGAACTGGATGACGATCCCGGCGATGATCGGGCCGACCGTCGGGCCGATTGTTGGCGGGTTTCTGACGAGTTACGCATCGTGGCGCTGGATCTTCTACCTCAACATTCCGATCGGGGTGATTGGCGGCATTCTCGCGCTGCTGTTGTTCGAGAATTTCCGCGCGCCGGCGCCGACCCGCTTTGACATCGTCGGATTTGTCATCGCCGGGGTCGGCCTCTTCCTGTTCGAATTCGGCATCGAGAATCTGGGCCGTCCGATCATTCCCAGTGTGATCGGCTATGTGATGTTCCCGCTCGCGCTGTTGCTGTGGTTTGTCTATCGGCGGCATGCGCGGCATACGCCGTCGCCGGTGCTCGATCTCAGCCTGCTGCGCATCAAGACATTTAACATCGGCACCATCAATGGCGGCTTTTGCCGTATGGGCCTCGACGCGACTCCGTTTCTGTTGCCGCTGCTGTTCCAGGTGGGGTTCGGCCTCACCCCGATGCAGGCCGGCACGCTGACCTTCTCGTCGACGCTCGGCGCGATGCTGGTGCGCGGTTTCTCGAAGACGCTGTTGCGCGTTGCCGGGTTCCGCAAGACGCTGGTGAGCGGCGCCATTGCCGCGGCCGGGGTGAGTGCGAGCTTCGCCTGTCTGGGGTCTGATACCCCCCATTGGATTATCTTTACGGTCGTGCTGGTCTCAGGCTGTATCCGCAGCATGCAGTATCTCGCGCTGAATACGATCAGCTACGCCGACGTGCCTTCTGCCCTCCTGAGCCGATCGACCAGTGTCGGCGGCGTCGTGCAGCAACTGGCGCGCGGTTTCGGCGTCGCCATAGGCGCCGCGCTGCTGGCGATCGTCGCAGGATCGGAGCGGGTCACCACTGGAGACTTCCGGGTCGCCTTTCTGCTGATCGCGTTGATCCCGCTCCTCTCAGCCTGGGGCTTTCGCGGGCTCACCGAGGAGGACGGCTCCGAGGTCAGCGGTCACCATGCCGCCGAGCCGGCGCCGGTAAAGGCGGGCAAGCCCGGATGACCACCGCCACATTGCCGATACCGCAGCCGCGCCGCCACTTCACATGGCGGCCGAGCGGGCAGGGGGTCGCGACACTCCTGATCACCCTGTTCTGCGCCGCGCTGGTCGGCTACCCGATCGTCTACCTCGTCGCCGAGTCGCTGAATACCGGCGATCCCGGGACGTTTCCGCCCGAGAGCCTCGGTCTCGACAACTACACCAATCTGATCGACGACAGCCGCATCCTGTCCAACACCGCCTTTGTCGCCTGTCTCGCCACGGTGATGGCCGTGGTGCTCGGGTTTCTCGTGGCGTGGACGTTAACGCGGACACGCTTGCCCGGCCGCGCCTACCTCGAGCGACTGATGCAGTTGCCGTATTATCTGACGCCCCTGGTCGGTGCCTTGGCCTGGGCTATTCTCGCCAGCCCGAAGAGCGGCTTTCTCAACCAGCTCTGGCACTTTGTCGCGCGCACCGACAGCGATCTGTTCAACATCTATTCGCCCTGGGGCATTGCCTGGGTCATGGCCCTGTTCGAGGGCACCGTCGCTTTTGTAATGATCGGCGCGGCGATGAAGTCGATGGATCCTTCGCTCGAGGAAAGCTCGCGCGTGCTGGGGGCCGGCAAGTGGCGCACGATGCTGCGCATTACCTTGCCGCTGGTCACCCCCGGAGTGCTTGGCGCGGCTGTGTTCGTCTTCGCCGAGATGCTCGGCTCGTTCGCCGCCGCGCTGGTGCTCGGTGTGCCCGGCCGCTTCTTTGTCATCACGACTGCGATCTGGGAGGCGACGCTGTCATTCCCGCCCGATTACGGGCGTGCCTCGGCGCTCGGCATCGCGCTATTCGGGGTGATGTTCTGCAGCCTGACCCTCTATCGCTGGATCATCCGCCGCGGTACCTATGCGACCATCACCGGCAAGGCATTTCGGCCGCGCCCGCTCGAAATGGGTGCCATCACCTGGCTGCTCTTCGCGCTGTGCTGTTTCTATGTGCTGGTTGCGGTGGCATTGCCGCTGCTGGCGCTCCTTTTGACCTCGTTTCAGCGCTTTGCCACCGTGTTTGTATCGCAGATGCAGTTCACCCTGGCCAATTACCAGACGGCGGTCGGCTACGGCGCGGTGAGCAGCGCGCTCGGCAACAGCCTGCTGCTCGGGGTCAGCGTCGCCACGATCGGTGTTGTCGTGATGGCGGTGCTGGTGTGGATCATCTACCGCTCGCGGGTGCCCGGGCACAGCCTCGTCGAATATGTCGTGATGTTCCCGCAGGCGGTGCCGCGCATGGTGTTCGGGCTCGGGTTGCTCTGGGCCTGGCTCAACATACCCATCCCGATTTACGGCACCTTATGGCTGCTGGCCTTGGCCTACTTCACGGTAATGCTGCCGCTCGGCGTACGCACCCTCGCCGGCGTGGTGTTGCAGGTCGACAAGAGCCTTGAGGAATGCGCCCGCGTCTGCGGCGCGTCGTGGAGTTATCAGTTGCGCACCGTGACCCTGCCTTTATTGCGCCCCGGCATCATCGCCGCATGGCTGTTGCTGTTCATCGCCTGTGTGCGCGAACTCGGCGTCTCGATTTTCCTGGTCGGACCCAACGCGAAAGTCATCGCGCCGTCGATCGTCAGCGCCTGGATCAGCTCGTCGACCGAATTGTCGGCCGCACTGGCGCTCATCCAAAGCGCCGCCGTATTCATCGCGCTGATCGTGCTGTTGCGCGCTGCCCGGCGTTACTCAGGTGAATTGCCGTGAAAACAGCCACCAACGCCGACGGCCGCATCGAGGTCAGCGACCTTGTCGTGCGCTATGGCGATGCGACAGCGGTTGATGGCGTCAGCTTCACGGTGGCGCGCGGTGAGCACGTGACACTGCTCGGACCCTCGGGTTGCGGCAAGACCACGACGTTGCGCGCCATCGCCGGTCTCGAAACCCCATCCGGTGGTTCGATCCGGATCGGGGGTCAAGCCGTCTACTCCGCCGCCGAACGCCGCAATGTGCCGGCTGAAAAGCGCGGCATCTCGATGGTGTTCCAATCCTATGCGGTGTGGCCGCATATGAGCGTGTTCGACAACGTCGCCTACGGGTTGCGGGTGCGGAAGACCCCGCGCGCCGAGATCGCGGCGCAAGTGGATCGCGCGCTGGGCCTCGTCCAGATGCGCAACTTCGCCGACCGCTCAGCGTCGCTGTTGTCGGGCGGTCAGCAGCAGCGCGTCGCGCTGGCGCGCGCCATCGCCTTTTCCCCCTCTGTGTTGCTGTTCGATGAGCCGCTCTCCAATCTCGACGCAAAGTTGCGCGCCGAAATGCGAGTGGAACTGCGCGAGTTGCAGCGCCGGCTCGACATCACTTCAGTGTATGTGACGCACGATCAGGAGGAGGCGCTGGCGATCTCCGACCGGGTCATCGTCATGCACGTCGGCGGTATCGAGCAGATCGGCTCGCCCGAGGATATTTATCATCGCCCGAAAACCCGGTTCGTTGCCGATTTCGTCGGCTCGGCCAATCTGATCGGCGGCAAGGTCAGCGCGACCGGCGGCGGCGAAATCAACTTCGGGGTTGCCGGTGGATTGACACTGCGGGCCTGGGCGAGCCACCCGCCGCGCGGTGATGAGGCCACCGTGGCGGTGCGTACCGCGCATATCGGTCTGACGGTGAAAGGAGCCGAGAAGGCGACAGACGGTGCCGATATGGACACGGGCAACGCCGTGCCCGGAACGATCCGCACCCGCCTGTTCTGCGGCGATTTTATTCAATACGTCGTCGATTGGGCGGCCGGCCAGCTGATTGTCCGCCGCCCGCCCACCGACCTGTTCGCCGAAGGTGCGGAGGTCACCGCCTCCTTCACGCCAGAGCATTGCGTGCTGCTCGAAGGGTAGGCTCGCGGGCTCGGTAAAGCGAGCCCGGCGCCACCGCGGCGGTTACCCGCGCATAAAGCCTTCGAGTTCGTCGGCGGCCCATGCAATGGCCTGATCGACGGTCTGCCCCTGCTGTGTGCAGCGGGCGATCATCTTGGTCATTGTCGCCTGCGCATAGACCTGGTTGGCGATGGCCACCGGCGCCGGTGCACCGGAAATCGAGGTGATCAACCCTTCACGCGGCGGGTAATTGAACACCGTGCCTTTCGGCGGCGCCTCGTCGGCCCAGGTCTTGAAGTCGTGCAATTTGGCAAATGACGGCAAGTCATAACCTTTACTCGCCGCCACCAACTGCTCGACCTGCGGTCCCTGCGACAGGAAGGTGAGGAGGCTCTTCGCCGCCGGTTTGTTCGCCGAGAACCCCCAGATGCCCCAGAAGTACGGCAGGAACGGATCATAGCGACCCTTCGGTCCCGACGGCGGATCGAACGTCCACAGCTGTTCGCCGACCTTTGGAGCATCACGCACCGCGACCGCCCAGGCGGAAGGCGGGTTCATGACCAACGCGCCCTTGCCGGATACCAGCCATTTATTATTGCCCGCGTCATCCCAAGCGAAAACATCAGGTGGCAGGTTCGGCACCAGCTTCTTGAACCATTCCAGCACCTGCTTTGTCGCATCCGATTTGACCGAGATATTGCCGTCCTTATCGATCAGTTCGGCGCCGTGGCTGGCGAAGACCGCACCCACCCAGTCGACTGAGTCCGAGGTCTGTCCCAGTGGCATGCCGAAGGGGAAGCCCGCCTTGGCGCATTTCTCGGCCGCCTGCAGGAAGAAATCCCAGGTCCATTTGTCGACGAGCTCCTTGTTGGGCTCGCCGGCTGCCGGGTACATCTGGGTGAGGTCAAGGCCAACATGCTGTTTGAACAGATCGATACGCGCACAGGGCGGTTTGGTCTGGGTTCCCACTGTGGCGGGCACCGCGATCCAATGGCCCTTCTGCTTGCCGAGATATTCGACCGCGCCGGCGACCTTGCCGTACTTCTGGATCAGATCGTTGACGATCTCGTCAACCGGCTCCAGCTCCTCGGCGTGGGTCGGCCCCGTCCAGGTTGGAAAGGCAAGGATGTCGTGACCGCTGCGCGATTGCGACTCGGCGGCAATGGTCAGCAGATTTTTGTCACCCTGCGAGGTGATATAATCGACCGACACGTCGACCTTTTCCTGGTCGCCCCACTGCTTGCACAGCTTGGTCAGCGTATCGTTCGCACCGGGAACCCAGTGGTCCCAGAAACCGGCGCTGATCTTCCCGGCGGCGTAGGCACCGCGGACATGCGGCATCGCGACAGCGGTCGTTGCCAACGCCGCCGTCTGCAACAGCGAACGACGGGTCAGTTTTTGTTTTTGCATAGGCATTCCTCGACAGGGTGGCGGTCGGCTCTTACGCCGATTCCGAAACCGCCATGGACGCCACGCGCACGGCAGTGTCAATCGCCGAATCAGCGAAAGTTTGCCGCAGCAAGCCGCAGCAAATTCAAGTATCGCGCCCCGTGGCGGCCGGTTTTTCCCCACCGCCGGCAGGACCCTGGCCGAACCTTCCGGTCATGAGCCGGAAATCGGTGGATCGCCTTTTATTGCAACTATTGCGACCAGGAGCCCGGCACATCACCGGCATAGGTGTCGACGACACCAATGGGGATTTGCGCGGCAATGCCGCCATTCGTTGGATTTGGCGTGGTCAACGCCAACTGCGACCCACCAGCCGCTGGCGGCGCCGGAACGGTTATTGAGTCGAAGGTAAAAGTGGGGTCATAGTAGCCCCCGTCGGCAACCTGGTCGCTCATGCGAACCTCCTTTGCAGTCGGTCGGCGCATCACAAAACATGGGCCCCGGCGACGCTCCGGCAACCCTTTTACATGATGGTTTCTCTCAACGACGACGCGTCCACTTCGCGTCCCGGGGGCAAACCGGTGCGGCGACCGTCGGGTAGGGGACGCGGCCGGGATCGATCCCCGGCACCCCTCAAGTCTTTCCCAATGAGAATGACGGGGTTATATCGACACGTGGGCTTGGCTCACGGCGGTTGGAGGAGCCACGTTCGCGCAATGAATATACAACATCATTCAACCAGGGCCCGATACAAGGTGGAGTGCCAGTGAATCACTCAATATCGCTGTTCGAAACCGCTACGGGACGCTGGTGGCTTCCGGATAGCGTCGGGACCGATATCGTTATTCAGGCTATGAGAGCGGGAGAGGTTTTCGAGCCCGAGATCGTCGCTGTTGCTGAGAAGTATGCGGAAGCCGGGACGGTTATTCTCGATATAGGATCCAATTTTGGCCAGATGGCTACGATGTTCTCCCGGCTGGTTGGCCCGGAGGGTACCGTCCACGCGTTTGAAGCCGATAGCGATGTATTCGCGCTGCTTACGCGTAATTTGGACGAAAACGTCTGCACAAACGTCGTTCGCCATTATGGCGCCGTGTGGCATACGCCTGGTTTGTCGCTATGCTATCCGGAGCCGGACTTTAAGCGATTTGGAAGCTTTGGTTCCTACGGAATAAGCCCCCACTCTAGGTCGGGGAGGATGGTTCCGTCGATAACGATCGACAGCCTGAATATCCCCGGCCGCGTCAGTTTTATAAAAGTAGATGTCCAGGGGAGTGATCTGTTCGCCATGCAAGGCGCTATAAAAACTATAAAGCGAGACTCGCCTGTAATTATCTTCGAATATGAAGATCAGTTCCAGCAGGAATTTGGGACAAGCTTCGCCGATTACGAGTCGTTTATCCGAGAAATGGAGTATCATGTCGTGGAGATGGTTGGCGGAATCAATTATGTCATTGCTCCCGGGCTGAAATGATTAGAGGCTTAGTCGTATCGCACCGGGGCGAGCGTTGCGGCGTACACCAATTTGGTCGTCGATTGTTTGCGACGCTGCAGTCATCTCAGAAGATCGATTGGCAGTACGCCGAATGCAGCTCAATGGATGAGTATTCAGAAGCTGTAGCGACCTGCAAGCCCGATGCGATCCTTTTAAATTTTCACCCGGCGACTTTAACGTGGGCAGACAATTCACAGATAAAGTCATATGGTGGCACATGTTTTGCCATATGCCATGAGGTGCACCAGGAGTTAGCGGACCACCTGGATGATGATATTTTTCATTTCTGGTTATGCCCAGACCCTACGCTGCTTCCGCACAACCCGGTTGCGATAGTTGTTCCTCGTTTTTCGCCAAAAACGCGCCCGGCTGTTCAGCCGGCACCTGAAGTATTTACGGTTGGTTCATTTGGGTTTGCGGCGCCGACAAAAGGCTTCCAGAAACTCTGTGAACTCGTGAATTTGCAATTTGACCGCGCTCGCATTCGAATTAACATTCCACCACATGATCTTCAGACGTTGATCCCGCAAGCGACCGCCGACAAGCTGATCGATGAGTGCGAAAGAAAAATCACTAAACCGGGCATTTCGTTGGAGATAACCCAGGATTTCATGAGTGAAGACAGCTTGATGGATTTTCTGTCGGAAAATACGATAAATGCTTTCCTGTACGATGCTTTTTCTCCAAGAGGCATATCGAGCTGCACAGATTATGCCCTGGCAAGCGGCCGGCCAATTGCAATCAGCAATTCCACGATGTTCCGTAATCTTCTGGGAGTAAACCCGTCTATTTCTGTGACGCATCGCCCGCTTCGAGAGATCGTCGAGTCGGGGATCGCGCCGCTTCGGCATCATGTTGCACAGTATGAACCCCGAGCCTCCGGCCAGGCGTGGGATAGTGCTATCCTGGAGGCCTTGGCACGGCGAGAGATGTGCCGCTCGGTTCCCGATGGGCGAGGGTTCAACAAGATACTCGACGATCGTTCCCGCCTGACCTACACGCGGTCCCTGGAAGAGCTGCAGCAGCGCGCTCCAGATTTGCTGACACGCAAAATCGCGCAGGCCAACATTCAGCAGGCATTCGCGCTGGATGCCGTCGAACGGTTTGTTACCGGCTACTACGAGCCGCGAATACTGGCTGTGGGATCGTTCGAGGACACCACGGTTGCAGTCTTGCGTGCAAAAGGCTATCGGATCGACGAGGTCGATCCGAATGTCAACGGAATGGATCTGGATGCTTTTTTCTCAACTCAGGCAGTGCCCGGGTCATACGATATTGTTTTAAGCGTCTCCGTTTTAGAACACGTTGCCGATGATGGGCGCTTTGTGCGGATCATAGCAGACCTCTTGGCGCCTGGTGGAGTCGCAATTCTAACAGTTGATTTCTCGAATGACTTCCCAGCAACAGGACGTAAACCAACTGTTGATCACCGGCTCTATACCACGTCCGATATAATAGATCGGTTGATGCCGTTGTTGCCGGATTGCGGGTTGATCGATCTGCCAGCATGGAACGACGGTAAAGACGATTTCACATATGAGGGGTGCGTCTATTCTTTTGCCGCGTGGGTCTTCCGAAAATTGGAGTGGGACAGGATCCGATACGCCGCGCCCTACTTGGCTGCGCACGGGGCAGGTGTCAAAGCTGACAATGTGCTTCGCCAGCTGCTTAGCAGCCAGGGTGAAATATATGATACCGTATACACCGTCATCGGCGACGAGCGCTATGAAGAAGGTATGAGGGTCTTTACAGCTGACGGCTCGACACTCGGGTATTTGAGTTTTGGTCCCTACAACACGTTTGCGCCCGGTAAATATCGATGCTCATTCGTGGTAAGAGTGGTCTCCTGCAATATACCAGATGACACGCCTATCGCCGTTATAGACACCGCGGCGGACAAGGCGATGCAACAAAACCCTCGGACTTGTACATATGGTGATTTCCGCCCCGATACGTATTCGCTGATTTCGGCTGAGTTCGATGTTTCAGATGATACAGCGAAGATCGAGACGCGGTTATTGCTTCTGAGGCAAACACCGGTGACGATGCTGGCTGCCGTTGCGATCGAGCGGCTCGACCAAACTGCTCCGTAGTTGGTCCCAGCCGGGTGTGAACAGCGGAATGGTGAGCAGCGGAACAGGGTGGTAGGCCCGGCAGGACTCGAACCTGCGACAACGCCGTTATGAGCGGCGCGTTCTAACCAACTGAACTACGGGCCCCCAAACGCAAGCGGCCCCGACCATGAGCCGGGGCCGCGATATTAGCGCAAAACGGGTTCAGGTATCGAGGAAGCTGCGCAGTTTGCGCGAGCGGCTCGGGTGCTTGAGCTTGCGCAAGGCCTTGGCCTCGATCTGGCGAATGCGCTCGCGAGTCACCGAAAACTGCTGGCCGACTTCTTCGAGCGTGTGGTCGGTATTCATCCCAATGCCAAATCGCATGCGCAACACGCGCTCCTCGCGGGCGGTCAGCGAGGCCAATACGCGGGTCGTGGTCTCGCGCAGATTGCCCTGGATCGCGGCGTCAATTGGAAGGACCGCGTTCTTGTCCTCGATGAAATCGCCGAGATGCGAATCCTCCTCGTCGCCAATCGGGGTTTCGAGGCTGATCGGTTCCTTGGCGATCTTCAGCACCTTGCGCACCTTTTCCAACGGCATCGCGAGCTTTTCGGCCAGCTCTTCCGGGGTCGGTTCGCGGCCGATCTCGTGCAGCATCTGACGCGAGGTGCGCACCAGCTTGTTGATCGTCTCGATCATGTGCACCGGGATGCGGATCGTGCGCGCCTGGTCGGCGATCGAGCGGGTGATCGCCTGCCGGATCCACCACGTTGCATAAGTCGAGAATTTGTAGCCGCGGCGGTACTCAAACTTATCGACCGCCTTCATCAGGCCGATATTGCCTTCCTGGATCAGGTCGAGGAATTGCAGGCCGCGATTGGTGTATTTCTTGGCGATCGAGATCACCAGCCGCAGATTGGCCTCGACCATCTCCTTCTTGGCGCGGCCGGCCTCGCGCTCGCCGCGCTGCACGGTCTGCACGACACGGCGGAACTCGTTGATCGGCAACTTGGCGTCGCTGGCGATCTGGGCGATCGCGGTGCGGTGCTTGGCGACATCCTCGGTATGGCGCTCGAGCAGCCTGGCCCAGCCGCGGCCCGACAATTTGCCGACACGGTCGAGCCAATCTCCGGCCAACTCGTCGCCCATGTAATGCTGCAGAAACTCGGCGCGCTTGACCCCGCTATTCTCGGCCAGGCGCAGCAGTCGGCCCTCTTCGGTTACCAGCCGTCTATTCAAATCGTACAGCTGTTCGACGAGGTGTTCGAGACGGGTATTGTTAAACCGTACCTTTTTCAGCGACTCGATCGAATCGTCCTTGAGCTTGTCGTAGCGGCGTTCGGTGGCACGCGGCAGTTCCGTGCATTTGACCAGCGCCTGTATCCGCTGCTCCTGGACCTTCCCGATTTTTTTGTGCGCATCGGCGACAGCGTCGAAGATCGCCAGTACACCCGGCTTTACCTGGGCCTCCATCGCGGCAAGCGAGATCGAGCTCTCCTCGCCCTCCTCGCCGTCACCTTCGCCCTCGGCCTCGAGTTCCACCAGCTCGGCTTCCGCCTCTTCGCCTTCCGGGTCTTCTTCGCCTTCGACGGGAACAGCGAGAAGCTCGGCCGCGGCGGCGGCGTCGATATTCGCGGCCGCGAAGGTCGCGTCGAGATCGATGATATCGCGCAACAGCATCTTGTTTTCGTTGAGAGCATCGCGCCACAGCATCAGCGCGCGCACCGTCAGCGGGCTTTCGCAGATGCCGCCGATCATCATGTCGCGGCCGGCCTCGATGCGCTTGGCGATGGCGATCTCGCCCTCGCGCGACAGCAGCTCAACCGATCCCATTTCGCGCAGGTACATGCGAACGGGATCGTCGGTGCGGCCGATATCGTCGTCATCGACATTGCCGCGGGCTTCTGCTTCGCCGTCCTCGGCCTCGGCTTCGGCGGGTTCCTCGCTCTCCTCGCTCTCGATCAGATTGATGCCGAGCTCCGAGAGCATCGTCATCGTGTCCTCGATCTGCTCGGAGGAGACCTGGTCCGGCGGTAAGGCGGCGTTCAGCTCGTCATAAGTCAGGTAGCCGCGCTCCTTGCCGCGCGCCACCATCTTCTTGATCGCAGCCGCAATCGTGTCGAGAAGCGGGGCTTCCGCCGCATCTTCGCGGGCTTCAGCCGTTTCTGCCGCACCTACCGATTTCGCCATTCCGCCATCCCTTGAACTGATGAAACGCAAATGGGCTCTGCAAACGACCGGTCGTCGCGCAGGCCCCGTAAGTATTACCGCCGCCCGCTCCTCATCCGCGCCCCCTACTCCAGTCCACCGACGGGACCATCGAGCAACTCGCGTTCCTTGAGTGCTGTCAGTCGCCGCAGGTTGTCCGTCGTGGGGTCCATGGCAAAGGCTTGCCGTGCAGCCTCGAGCTCGGCCGCTGGGCGCATCGCATTGAGCAACTGCAGGGTTTCCCTAAGCCCTTGTCTGATCACCTCAGGATCGTCTCCTCCGCGCGTGGCAAAGCCCGCGTGTCTCGCGACAGTGATCGCCAAAGCACTCAATATCTCGGCTTGGCCGCGGAGAACTAAGTGTTGCCGCAGCGCATTGGCGTCAAGGCCCGATTCTGTATGGGCGATGTCTAGAATCGCGCGTCGCAGGCTGTCAAGCTCAGGTTCCGGCAATTCGACCTCGGCGATGTCCTCGACCCAGGCCTCGATCTCTGCCGGATAGCGCAGAAACATTCCGAGAAAGACTTCGCGATGCAGCCTGCCGGGCGGCCTGGGCGGCGCGAAATCGGGTAATCGGTCAGGTTGCGCCGGCTTGCCGCGCCAATTTCCCCTCGGCCCGCCCCCCCTTGCTGCGGAGGATGATGCGGACGCCCAGGAGCTGCGGTTAAGGTCAAACAGGCGGCGGCCGAAAAAGCGCCGGTATTCGCCCTGCACGGACCGCTCGGCGATCTCGCCTGCCGCATTCATCAGCCGCTGTTCCAGATCGGCCCGACGCTCAGGAGTATCGACCGGTCGCGCGCTTAATTCGGCCTGCCACAGCACCTCCGAGAGCGGCCGGGCCGTTGCCAGCAATGTTGCGAAGGCCTCGGCACCACCGGTGCGTACCAGGGAATCGGGGTCGGCGCCGGGCGGCAGCGTGATAAACCGCAGGCTATGGCCGGGCTTTAGCGCGGGCAGGGCGCGGTGCAGGCCGCGCAATGCGGCGCGCTGGCCGGCCGCATCGCCGTCAAAGCACAATGTCGGCTCCGGCGAGAGGCGCCACAACTCCTGTAACTGCGTCTCGGTCAGCGCTGTGCCGAGCGGCGCCACAGCGGTTCCGAACCCGGCCCGGTGCAGCGCGATGACGTCCATATAACCTTCGACGACGATTACCGGCGGCGCCCCCGGCGCCAGCGGGTCATGGCGGCCCAGATTGCCGCGGGTCGCCGCCCAGCCATAGAGCACACGCCCCTTTTCGAAAACTGGCGTATCGGGCGAGTTCAGGTATTTCGGCTGCTCATCGCCCATCGTGCGGCCACCAAAGGCGATGATCCGCCCGGTCCGATCGCCGATCGGAAACATGACGCGGCCGCGGAAATAATCGTAGGCGCTGCCGCCACCCTCCGGTACACGCTGCAATCCCGCTTCCTGCAACAGCGGCTCCGGGTAATCGGGGCTCAGCGTGCGGCGCAACGTATCACGGCTGTCGGGCGCCCAGCCCAGGCGGAAGCGGCGGATCGTCTCTTCGTCGAGGCCGCGGCGGGTCAGGTAGTCGCGGGCGCGGGCTCCCGCTGGCGACCATAATTGCCCCTCAAAGAAATCGGCCGCGGCGGCGAGCCCCTCCAGCAACGTCTTCTGGCGCTGGGCTTTCTCGCGCTCCTGCGGTGTCTGCTGCGGCACCGGAATGCCGGCCTCGCCAGCCAGCCGCTCGACCGCCTCGACAAAATCGAGATTGTCTGCGCGCATCAGATAACCGATGGCGTCGCCATGCGCGCCGCAACCGAAGCAATGGAAGAACCCCTTGTCCTCGACGACGTAGAAGGAGGGCGTCTTCTCGTTATGGAACGGGCAGAGCCCGCCATGTTCTCGGCCCTTGCGGGTCAGCCGAACGCGCCGCCCCACTAGTTCGGCGAGCGAGACGCGGGTGCGCAGCTGATCGAGGAAGCCTGGCGGAAAGGCCATCGCCGCGGAACTTAAAACGAACCCGTCATTGCGAGACGCCGCGGGCGCCGTGGCAATCTCGATGGGCAGCGGCTGCCCGAGATTGCCATGTCGCTGTCGCTCCTCGCAGTGACGGCTGGGTAGTGATCACGGTAATCCGCACCAGCTCAGCCCAGCTGCTGCTTCACGACAGCGCCGGCCTTGGCCATATCGAGGATTCCGGCGTGGCGCTCGCGTAATGCCGCCATGACCTTGCCCATATCCTTGATGCCCGCAGCGCCGGTATCGGCGATTGCGGCTTTCACCGCGGCCGCGATGTCGGCCTCGTCCATCTGCCGGGGCAGGAAGCTCTCGATGATCGCGATCTCTCCTTCCTCTTTCTCGGCCAGCTCGGGGCGGTTGCCCTGCTGATACATCGCGATCGACTCACGGCGCTGCTTCATCATGCCCTGCAGCATGCGCAGGATCTCGGAATCAGGGATGGTGCCGGCATGTTCGCCGCCGCGCGCGGCAATATCGCGGTCCTTGAGGCCCGCCATGATCATGCGGATCGCCGAAACGGTCGGCGCGTCCTTGGCCCGCATGGCCGTCTTCAGCCGCTCGCCAAGGGCTTCGCGCAGCATCGAATGTCTCCAATCGGTTGATGCCGGCAGGGTACAGGGTTTGCATCGGGGCGGCAATTTGCCTGCCCGCTTCCATGGCCGGAGACACCCCGCAACCTTGACACGGCAACCTGCTCCCTTATGTTCCCGGCGGCTGGTTCCCCCGCCTCAGTGCCGCTGGTCGCGCCGCCGTCGCGCGATCCTTGTTGACGCCTACAGGACGTTGTTTTGATGGAGACCCCGAACGCGGCTCACCCGACGCCGCGGCCGCCCGACTGCAACGCAGCCTTGGTTCTGGCGGACGGGACCATTTTTTGGGGACGCGGCATCGGCGCCACCGGGCATGCGGTCGGAGAGGTCTGTTTCAACACCTCGATGACCGGGTATCAGGAAATCCTGACCGACCCGTCCTATGCCGGGCAGATCATCACCTTTACCTTCCCGCATATCGGCAATGTCGGGACCAACCGGGAAGATGTCGAGACGACGACCCCGGCGGCGCGCGGCATGATCGTGCGCAACCTGCCGACCGGGCCGGCCAATTACCGCGCCGAGCAATCGCTCGATACCTGGCTCAAATCGCAGAACATGGTGGGGCTTTATGGCGTCGATACGCGGCGGCTGACGCGGCTGATCCGCGACCGCGGCGCCCCGAACGGCGTCATCGCCTATGCGCTCGACGGCCGGCTCGACATCGCCGCCTTGCAGGCAGAGGCGGCCGCCTGGCCAGGTCTCGAAGGCATGGACCTCGCGAAGGAGGTCAGCTGCCGCCAGACCTATGAATGGGACGAGACGGCCTGGCAGCACGGCACCGGCTATGGCCGCCAGGACGCGCCGCAGTTTCACGTCGTCGCGGTGGACTATGGCGCCAAATACAACATTCTGCGCCTGTTGGCCGAGCATGGCTGCCGCGTCACCGTCGTGCCGGCGACCGCCACCACCGACGACATCCTGCGCCATAATCCCGACGGCATCTTCCTGTCGAACGGCCCCGGTGACCCGGCGGCGACCGGCGAATATGCCGTGCCGGTGTTGCGCGAGCTGATCGAGCGAGAGGTGCCGATGTTCGGCATCTGCCTCGGCCACCAGTTGACCGCGCTGGCGCTCGGCGCGCGCACCTACAAGATGGACAAGGGCCACCGCGGCGCGAATCAGCCAGTGCGCGACGACTTTACCGGCAAGGTCGAGATCACCAGCCAGAACCATGGTTTTGTCGTCGATCTCGACAGCCTGCCCGCCGGCGTCGATCAGACCCACATCTCGCTGTTCGACCGCTCCAGCGAGGGTTTGCAGGTGAAGGGCAAGCCGGTCTTCACGGTGCAGCACCACCCCGAAGCCAGCCCCGGCCCACAAGACAGCTTCTATCTCTTCCAGCGCTTCATCGATCAGATGGCAGCGGCAAAGGGTGGTGCGAGGTGAGGCGCCCACTCCCCCCGTCTTCCCTGCGAAAGTGTTGTGTTCCGGGAGATTGGCGGGATCGGTCTGGTATATTATGTGGCATCGCGTGGGTGGAGAGCCGCCGATGCTGATCAAATTGCACCAGAACGCCACCACGACCCCGAAGCTGCGGGCCTACATCCAGGCCAATCGTCACCGGCCGGTTGCCGAGCTCGTGCACGAGCTCGGCATCAGCGAGACCACCGTGCGGCGGTGGCGAGGGCGTAGCGATGTCGCCGATCGCCCGACCACGCCGCACACCCTGGCCACCGGCTTCTCCACCGAAGAGGAGGATATCGCGGTCGAGCTGCGCACCCGGCTGCAGCTCTCGCTCGACGACATTCTGGAGGTCATGCGCCGCTGTCTGCGGCCCGACATCTCGCGCTCCGCGCTGCACCGCTGCCTGCACCGCCACGGCGTCTCGCAAAAGCCTCCCGCCCCCAAACCGGACGGGCAAAGCTTTGACGACCAGCCCTTCGGCTTTGTCCATATCGACCTGAAGCACCTGCCCCGGCTCAACCGGCAGCCCGCCTATGTCTTTGTCGCCATCGAGCGAACCACCCGTTTCGTCCATGTCGAGATCATCGAGGACCGCAGCAGCGCCACCACCGCCGCCTGTCTGCACCGCTTTCTGGAAGCCCTCGGCCATCCCGTCCACACCATCCTCACCGATAATGGCGCCGAGTTCACCGACCGCTTCGGCGACGCCCGCTGGCGCGACGGCGAGCCGCGCAGGCACGGCACCGGCGACCATCCCTTCGACAAGGTCTGCCGCCGCCACCGCGTGCGCCACAAACTCACGCGTCCCTACCGGCCGCAAACCAATGGCATGGCCGAGCGCTTCAACCGCCGTCTCGCCGAAGCCTTGCGAGGCCACCCCGCCGGCGGCGCCAATGCCGGCAAAAACCGCTTCAACACTCACGCCGAGCGAAATGCCTTCATCGCAAACTTCGTCCGCAACTACAATCGCACACGATTGCGATGCCTCGGACACAACGCACCCGCCGAGCTCCTCGCTAACCTCCCGGGACACAACACTTTCGCAGGGACGACGCGATTTACTTGCTCCAACTTAATAGGATCGGGATTCAGGCCGTCGCCGCGACGATCGACTCGCGCAGGATCGTCGGAAAGCGGTCGAGCACGTCCTCCGGAGTCGAGAGCGGCGGCGACAGGCAGATCGTGTCGCCGATGATCGGGTCGGGGCTCCCCGGCCGGGCGCGGCATAAGAGACCGCGCGACAGCGCCTCGCGCGCCACCTTGACGCCGAGACCGAGCGCCGGCGCCTTGGTGCCCTTATCGGTCACAAGTTCGATGCCGAACATCATCCCGAGCCCGCGCACCTCGCCGACATTCGGCAGGTCGTTCAACTCCTCGAGCTGGCCAAGCATCTTGGCGCCGACCCGCGCGGCGCGGCCCGGCAGATCTTCGTCCTCGATGATCTCGACATTGCGCAATCCGACGGCGCAGCAGACGGGGTGGCCGCTATAGGTCGCGGCGTGCATGTAACGGCGGTCGAGCGGCGCCGACAGGATCGCGTCGTGCACCTTTTTTGACAGGATGTTGCCGCCCAACGGCAGGTAGCCGCTGGTGACGCCCTTGGCGAAGGAGACGATATCGGGCTCGACCCCCCAATGGCCGAGCGCGAACCAGCTTCCGGTGCGGCCGAACCCGGTGATCACCTCATCGGCGATCAGCAGCACGTTGTACTGATCGCAGATCTGGCGAAGCTTCGGGAAATAGCTGTCGGGCGGCACGATGACTCCGCCGGCGCCCATCACCGGCTCGCAGATCACCGCCGCGACCGTATCCGGCCCCTCGGCGAGGATCGCCTTTTCGACCAGCTCGGCGGCACCGATGCCGGCCTCCTGATTGCCCTGCCAACGATAAGCATAAGGCGCCGGCACCTGCAGAAAACCCGGCACCAGCGGCCCGAACATCTTGTGGTACACGGCCATGCCGGTGGCGCTCATCGCCGCCATCGTGACGCCGTGATAGCCGTGAATGCGCGAGATGATCTTGGTCTTCTCGGGTTTGTCCTGCACCTTCCAGTAGAAGCGCGCTGTCTTGAACGCGGACTCGTTCGATTCCGCGCCGCCGGTCGTGTAGTACACCGCCGCGCTGTTGCTGTAGGCGTGCCCGACGATCTTCTCGGCAAGGCGAATGGCCGGCTCATTAGTGGCGCCGACATAGGCCGAGGCATAGGCGATCTTGCGCATCTGCCCGGCCGCCGCATCCGCCAATTCGCCGCGGCCATGCCCGACATTGACGTTCCACAACCCGGCCAGTCCATCGATCACCTGGCGGCCATCGGCCATGTGCAGCATCGAACCGCGGCCTTCTTCGACCAGCAGCGGCGCCTTGTGATCCTCGGGATGATGCAGCGGGTGCACCAGAAAGCGCCGGTCGCTTTCCAGCAATTGCGTCGTGCCGTCCATGTCAACTCCTCTACCGGCTACAAGCCGCGATTGCGCAACAGATATCATCCCGGGCCGCAAGACGCACGCCCGAGCAATAATGGACGTTGATTGGCGCGGCATTTGGCAGTTCTTCCGAAGCGCAATATCTTAGGGTCATGAGCAATCCCACAGCGCACTTAGTGGTTCGCCTGCCCGATACGCTCGCCCGCCGCTTCAAGCAGCGGGTGGCACAACGGCAGCGCAGCAAGTTCATCGAGCAATTGCTCGAACGCGCCCTGTCGGAGGAGGGCGAAGAGGACGATGCGCTGTATCAGGCAGCCCTCGCCGTCGAGCAGGATGAGCAACTAAACGCCGAGATGGCCGAGTGGGAAGAAGCCATGCTCACAGACGGACTTGATCACGAAACTGGCGATAAATCCGGCCGATGAGCTCGGGCGCCAGTGGCGCATCCCTGATCGTGAAGCGAGGCGATATCTGGTGGGTGGCCTTTGATCCAGCGCAGGGAAGCGAAATCCGCAAGACGCGCCCGGCCGTTGTCATCACTGCCGACGCGCTGAACCGAGCCCGCCGGACCGTTGTCGTGGTGCCGCTCTCGACCGGCCCAACACCTAGACCTCCGATTGTCGTCGCGGTCGCCTCGGCCGGAGAAAAGGCCGTCGCGGTCTGCGATCAGCTGCGTGCTGCCGACAAGGGCCGCCTAATCAGGAGCTCGGGCCGCCTCTCCCCCGCTGATTGCAAAAGCGTGGAAGACGGCGTGCGGCGCATTCTCGATCTATGATCGAGGCGCGGCCGCCGCCG
>JAFAYW010000108.1 GCA_019240125.1 Alphaproteobacteria bacterium | reverse complement strand
CTCTCGAAAACGGCGGGATCAACCTCAACCTCGACTCGGTCCCGAAATAAACCGAGATGCCGAGGAAGGCTGTCTAACGCCCGCGCCTTGTCGTGCACCTTCAAGCGGATCGTGCCGCCATCCTTCGTGACCGTCTGCGATACCTCGGCCACCGCCGCCGCGTCGTCTTCCGCCAACTCGGCGGAAGGCAGCAACTCGACGCCATTCGGCCCCCAGCGCATAAGCCGACGCATTTCTGAAAAGCCGAGACGGCGATACTCTTCGACGATCATGTCAGCCGTCACGCCGGACTTCGTGGCCCTGGCTTTTTGTGCCTCAGCGATCGCACTGGCTATCTCAGGTTTTTTCAAGTTCTCCTGACCAATCGAATATGCCGTCCTTTCGCTATACCCGGCCCTAATCGCAGCTTGTGTCGCATTGAGGTCGATCAAGTATTCCTCGACGAAGCGCGCCTGCTTTCCGGTGAGCGTCATTGCAATTCGTCCTGTGTCTTTGATTTCGTGTCGAGTGTGGAGTTTGACACTGCTGCGGCAAATATGGAGCCGATCGCCTGTGCTAACCAGAAAACCGAACGCTGTCCAAAAGGTCTCCCACATAGGGGGAAGCCTACACTTTTCAGTAAATTGGCGTCACGTTCCAGATAAACGCCATCATCTGGCCGCTGTTGACAATCGCAGAGGCAACCAAACACATGACAGACATCAGCATGCTCCCAGGCCGCACGACTAACCGGGCCAAAGCTGATCCAGGCTTCGCGTAGCCGGGCAGTGCCTTCGGGCGCCGGGGCAGTAAAGACGGACATCAGTCCGGCGGTCATCGTGCCAGCTCCCAGGCCAAGACGCAGCCGGGTTGATGCGGCTTTCGGCGATAGGTCAGGCGCTGACCCGAAACGTCGATAACAGCCGTGTCGGCGGCCAAGGCGATGAGTTTGTTGCCCTTGAGCAGCCAGAGCAGCCCCATTTGATCGATACGAGCGAAAGGCCGATCAGCGTCGGCGCCGAACAGCTCGTACGGTCCCCAGCCGAGATGGGCGGCGGTTCGACAAAACGGTCCATCGAGAAACCGCCCAACGTCATCGACAAATAGTGCCCACCGCCTCGGCGGTACGTCGCCGGGTACCTGATCAGGATCAAGGCGAGCGAAACCCTCAGCCCATTCTCGCGGGATATCGCCCTCATATTGGACGATGGCGGCGCGCTCTTCTAACTCTGCGGGGTCAACTGCTGTGCCGACCGCGTAGCTCGTCGGGCCATCGTCACTGGCCCTTTCAGGTGGGCGGCAAGATTGATCGCAGGCCTCTTCGGTTTGTGGGGTTACATCGGTTACGCGGGTTACACCGCTGATATGATTGTCAATTCCGCGTAACCCGCCCGTAGCGGGTTGGGTTACAAGGGTTACACCTTCGCTCGTTGTAACCGCCGTAACCCTATCGAACGTGTCCGAGGTTACAGGCGGCGACACCACGGAAGTGGCAGAATTGCTGGTGTTCGCGTCAGATGTAACCCGCGTAACCCTTGTAACCCTTATTTCGTTAGAGAGAGCACGCCGCACACCCCAATCCGCAAACCGGTTGGCGCTCATTCTTCACCTCCGAAGATTGCGGAGGTGATGCGGTACACCTTCATGACCGCCACCCCGGGGATGCGCTCCGTGGTGGCGGGCTTGCCGTCTTTGGCCGGCAACAACATGCGCCGGCTCGATTAGCTCCTTTGCGATAGCGCGCCCATCGTGACCGCGGCAGACCTCGTTCTTCCAGGCCTCAGTGGGAATGAGGTATTCCCAGCGCTCGTCTGCGCCTTGCCGCTTGAATCCGGCTCGGTTGATGATCCGCTGATCAACTGAATTGCCGTCGCGATCTTTCTGCCAGGGCGTCTCGAAGCGGCTAGCGCCATGCGCTTCAAGAAAAGCGCGGACCTGGGCGATGCCAAGATCAATCTCCCTGTCCTGAGCGCCACCGCGCTCGCCTAGCCACGCTTTGAAGCAAGTCGCAGCGGCGCGCTCGGCTTCCCCGTTCGGCCATCCCGTCACACCCAGCGCAGTCGCCAATTCGCCACCAGCGGCAACCAAAGCGAAGCGGCTTGCGACGGAGAGAACCTGACCTGCCGCGCCTTGCCCAACATTTGCCGTGATGAAGTCGCGCCTTAACTCTGCGATACGCTCAATCAGGCCATCCCGATCTACACTGAGACGACGGGTGAACTGGTCAAGAAACGCGCGCAGTGCGGTCCCATAAAATCGACCGGTCGCGTCACGGAGGTGCCGGGCCAAGGCGTCGGCGGTCTCGAACCCGTTCAGAGCCTCGAAGAGACCGAGCGCCACGCCCGCGTCCGCTGGCACATCGGCGAGCCGGACCTCTTGCCCAGCTTTGGCACGCTTTCCGGCCTCCATCATTTTCTCAGCGAGCGACAGCTCACCCGAACTGAGAAATAGGATGCGCCATTGTGCAGGCCGCCGACCCGAACCGTCGCGAGCCGCCCGACCTTTCCCCGAGCCATTCGATAGCATGTAGGAGATTTCGCCGACCTCCCGGGCTTCAACCTGCCCCATCTCATCGAGCACCAGAAGGGCGTCGCAGTGCCCTTCCGCCGTGGCCTCCAGCCCATTAGCAGTGGCGCGCCATTGTCGGACGAAGCCGGTAACGCCACCGCCGCCACACACCGATCCGGCGACCCGCAGGGCGGTGCTCTTCCCCGAGCGGCTACGGCCTCGAAGATTGATCCCGCCCGACTCCTCCGACATCGGCTCAAGCAGTGTCGCCGCGAAGGCACAGGACAAGGCCATGACCAGACGCGAGTTCCCGACGCATACCGCGGCGACGTGTTGCTGCCACTCAGCCAGCGTTCCGGCTGTGCGAAATGCATGCGCGAGGGTGCTGGTGGATTGCAGCAACACGCGCTCGCCGTTCACCGCACCATAGGTTGCGTCAGGCAAGACATAGGCGAGCCCCTTCTCTGTTGGGTGCCATCCCATGCGGGATACCGCCCGAGCGCGCTCACCGACCCGAACGGACGCGAGATAAGCCGTCAGATGTTCCCGGGCTTTTCGGCCGGGCGCGACATATAGGCCTCCGTCCATCAGCGCTCGGCGGGCATCGGCGCCATCGCCGGCAAGCGATGCGCGCGGTAGAGCCCATTCATGGGGGCGATCGTCATGGTCTCGCCATCGGACGAGAACGCCCCACGACGCCCCGGCGGCATCACGAGTTTCGGCAAGTACCTCGATCGGCCCACTCAGCGCGACCGGGTCCCTTTCGGGATCGGGATCGACATAGGATAGCCCGGCGGGCCCCGATCTATACGGACCGAAGGAGACATGCGCTCGTTCGCCGAATTCGCCGGCATCGGTGGAGGCAGGCCCTACCTCTAGAGCCAGTTCGATACAGGACCTGACGGCCTCAATACCGGCATGCCGGGCGAGGTCGTTAAAGTCTGTCGCCCCTTCCGGCCGGGCCTCGCCAAAATCTGGTAATGCAATGCAGCCGCCGATAGCGGCAGCGGCATCGGTAGCCTTCATCAGACCAGGATTGCCGACGGTGCGATAATCGTCGTCGGCGGCCACGACGATCTGTGCGTCGGGAAATTCGCAACGCACAGCTCGGGCCACTGGGGCAAGGTTGCCGCAGTCAAACGCCACCTTAACAGTGAAGCCGGTCGCCTCGTGCAGGGTGGCCGCCGTGGCGAAGCCCTCGGCGATAATGACCCTCTCCGGTGTGCCTTCGATCGTGTAGGAACAGCCGTGGACCTCACCGCCGGCCAGATACCGTTTGCTGCCATCCGCAGAGATGAATTGCACGCTGCGAAGTTGACCGTCTTTCGAGAGCGGCACGACGAGGGCATTGCGCGAGATCAACACCCCGTAAGGCTTGACGCCTTTCCGGATGAGGTACGGGTGATCGATCGGGCAGGCCGATGACTCGGTGCAGATCAGCGCGGCTTTTTCGGCCGCCTCGATCTGACGACGAGCGAGTTCCTGTTCACGCTGCGCCCGCTCGGCCTCAGCTCTGGCGCGGAGGGCTTTGGTTTCTTCTCGCGTCGGACTGCGACCGATTTCGGCCTTCCATGTTTGCCAACCCAGCCCGTCCCGAAAGTTTTGGAAACCACCTGCCGGAAAGCCATCCAAATGCAGCAGATAGGCGCCATCCCGCCTGCCACCACGGCCGGCAACATCGCACCGATGTAACTGACCATCTGCAATGATCTGTCCCGGAACGATGCCCCTGCCAGTAAGTGCGTCGCGGAATTGATCTATGGGATCGACAAAGTCGACCTTGCGTTCGGCGGCGCTCATGCGCGTCCCCTCGGCGCCATAGCGTCGGCACGCGCGAGGATGTCGCCGATCGGCACGTGCGGGTTGCCGCTGCGCTGCGCCTCTATGGCGAGATCGAACAGCGCATGAGCGATGCTCTCGTCATCGGGAGGCGGGCTCGGCGGGGTGAACACCGTACGTATCCGAAAGCCTGGCATCAGTTGGCGTATGGCGATCCAGGTTCCGGCAGCAACATCCGCGGCTGAGATGCCCGGCAGTTCGTTGATGATCGCGGGCCGCAGGCGATGCGAGCGATCCGGGTGTGCCGCAAACCAGGCCGCATCGCCGTCGCTGGCTTTCTCGGTGGCCTGTGCGACTTCAGGTTTAAGGCGGGGGGTCTCGGCTCTGCCGTCAGGTCGAATGCGGAGACGGGTGCGGGGCGCGGTCATGCCGACCACCCATCGGCCGCGAGAAGCCGCGTTACAGGATTGCCAGGACGCAGTTCATCGATTTTCCAGTCGTCAACGAACAGCTGTTCGTGTTTCCAGTAGATCGATCGGATTGTCTGGTGCGGCGGTGCAGCCTTGATCTGGCGGACAAGGGCTGCGTGGTTGATGGTCTCTCGCCATATCGCCTCGACGACACCGGCGGTGGTGCGGGTCATGCGATGACCATCCGCCAGTTGGCGGAAAATCTTTGCGGCCATGTCGCAATGGCGTGGGCTGCCGATTTGGGTGATCTCGGCTAGAAGCCGATAGGTCCGCAACCGGAGTGTTTCGTGCGGCGCGCTCATCGGGCCGCTCCGCTGAACAGCTCGGCCGCAATGATCGTGGCAATAGGCAGGGATAACAGGTGCCGCCGGCTAAGATAGCGGCTCGCCCGTTGAATTTGGACGAGTTCGTCGTTATAGTTGTCGGTGCTGGTTGTTTTGTTTTCGAGAGCCGTCCCGTTTGCCCCGGGGCGGCTTTCTCGGTTTAGGGGACCGTTTCCCGATTTGTCGGGGCGCATGTCACGCGGCCCCCGCCAAGACCAGCTCTTCCAAAGAGCTGTACAAGACGAGGCGCCGGCGCCCGATCGTGGAAGTCTTTACCCTTCCGCTCTTTATGAGATCGTACATGGTCGTGTTACCGACGCCGACGATCTCACAGGCCTTTTTGACGGGAACAGTAAGTGGCTTCGTGCTGAAGCCTGGATCGCGGGAGTTTCCCGTGCTCGCTATGCTCATTGCGCTGCATCCTGTTGTGCCGATGTTCATTCGGCGGGTTTCGGATGCAGCTGATGATCAGAATGGTACTTGGGACGATCTACCTGGGATATACCCGGGAACCCGCGCGGATTTCTTCCGGGTAGGATTACCCTAGTTCTTGTGCGTCGGAGCGCCTCCTCGAGTCTTGTATTTGGGCGCTAACCTCTCGCGCACGTACCTCATCGGTTTCTCGCTGATGCCTGACGTCTTCTTCTTGAAGTCGTCGCGGTGTTGCTTCACTAGACCCTCTCGCCCAGGAAGATCCTCGTAATTTGGCCCGTACTTTTTTTCTGCCCACGCGAGTAGGTGAGGTATCGGGTTTTCTCCGTGCTTGGGGAGCGTTTCAGCGAGATCGGATTGGGTGGCTGCGGTCACGTTGGACCCGCCAGATAATCCAGAGGGCGATGACGCCCCCGGTTCATGCTCCGTCGGTAGGGTGATGCTCGCTACGCCCTCCTCTTTCAAGTTCTTAACAAGGACAATCCCTGCGATTTCATCGTCGTCTCTTGCGCGGGCCCCGCTGTAACGTGAGGGCAGGAAACGAACTCGACCATCCCGCAGAATGGATGAGGCGAGCTGGTCGTCACCCCAAACCCGGGCGGGAAGCGGGCGAAGCTCCCCTTCGGCGGTCAAAACCCACATAGCGGGCGCTGCATCAGCGTGATCGGGCGGGGTGCCGAAGAACTGCTTCCGGACCTCGCGCATGACCTGGTTCCGTTGATCTCTCGCAGCCTGTGCAGGGTCCGGCGCGGTCTCGATCGCCCTCTGCAGGGTGATGTTCGACACTGGGAGTTGCCTTCTGTGCCGCCTGGCTTCTCGGATCTGGTCCTCCAGGTGCCCGAAGTAGGTTTCCCCGAACAGCAGCCGTCGTTGCTCCTCCACGAGTGACGGGAGGGCGTTACAAAGCCACGCATAGCCCGCCGGCACGAACGGAGCCCGCCGAGGACGTATTCGATCAAGATCCATTTGCGATCCGCTGCGCTTAGCCAGGCCGTTCTGGCTATGTGCCTCCGCATTATATCAAATTCAATCGCCGTTATTCGCCGCGCTTCACGGCGCGTAGGCGCTATCAGTCATCTCAGTAAGGAGAAGTCACGGCCGAATCGCCGTTTCAGCCAGAACTCAGGGGATGGGCCGGCGCCCGCCAGCGTCATAGGGGTGTCGCCGCGATCATGCGTGCCGAGTCGGGCGG
>JAFAYW010000360.1 GCA_019240125.1 Alphaproteobacteria bacterium | reverse complement strand
GATCGAGGAGCGCAATGCGTTCGCGCATGCCTCGACGCATCATGGCCGGATGCATGCCTGTGGTCATGACGGGCACACCACGATGCTGCTCGGCGCCGCGAAATACCTCGCCGAAACGCGCAATTTCGCGGGCATGGTGCACTTCATCTTCCAGCCGGCCGAGGAAAATGAGGGCGGCGCGCGGCTGATGGTCGAGGAGGGCGTGCTGGCGCGCTATCCGGTCGAGGCGGTGTACGGGATGCACAACTGGCCGGGGCTGCCGGCCGGTGAATTCGCGATTCGCCCGGGTCCGATGATGGCGGCGTTCGATATATTCGAGATCACAGTAACCGGGCTTGGCGCGCATGCCGCGATGCCGCATCTCGGGGTCGATCCGGTGGTCGCGGCGGCCCAGATCGTCACCGGATTGCAGACCATCACCAGCCGCAACATCCACCCGCTGCAGGGCGTCGTCGTCAGCGTCACGCAAATCCATGGCGGCGATACCTGGAATGTGATTCCCGATAGCGTCGTGTTACGTGGCACGACGCGCTCGTTCGATCCCGGGGTGCGCGATGCGATAGAGCCGGCGATCCGGCGGGTTGCCGAGGGCGTCTGTGCGGCACTGGGCGCGAGCGTCGAGCTTCGCTATGAGCGGCGCTATCCGCCGACCCTCAACAGCCCGGCGGAAACTGAGATCGCGGCGGGTATCGCGGCCGATCTGGTCGGTCCCGACAAGATCAGGCGCGACCTATTGCCGAGCATGGGTGCCGAGGATTTCGCCTGGTTCCTCGAGCAAAAGCCCGGCGCCTATATCTGGATCGGCAATGGCGCGGAAGACGGGCGGGCGATGCTGCACAACCCGCATTACGACTTCAACGACGACATATTGAGCCTCGGCGCCAGCTATTGGGCGCGTCTCGCCGAGACGGTTCTGGCCGCGAGCTGAGCCTGCGCGGGCCGGGCTCTGGCGGCGCGCGGGTCCCGGCGCTGCTGCAGGGCGTCGCCGAGCAGGTTGCAGGCGATGACGGTGAGGAAGATCGCGCCGCCGGGATAGACCGCCAGCATCGGTGTATCGCTGAGTGTTTCCTGCGCGTTGCTCAGCATAGTGCCCCAGCTGGCGAGCGGCGGCTGGATGCCGAGCCCGAGAAAGCTCAACACCGACTCCAACAGGATCACGTCACCGACGCTGAGCGTCGTGGCGATGATCAGAGGGCCCAGTACATTGGGCAGGATGTGCAACCGTAGAATATGCGGTGTGCCCGCGCCGAGGCTTCGTGCGGCGCGCACGAAATCGCGATTGCGGGTGGCCAGCGTGGCGCCGCGCACCAGTCGAGCCGCGGTAGTCCAGCCGACCAGAACGGCCAGCACGGTGATCCGCACCAGGCTGATTTGCTGCGACTGCGCCAGCCATGGCGGCACCCCGAGCTTGCCAAGATCGAGCGCCGCCAGCACGATCAACAGCGGCAAGAGCGGCAGGGCGATGACCGCGTCGGTCAGGCGCATCAGGACATGGTCGAACCAGCCGCCGGCGTAACCGGCGACCAGCCCGATCAGCATCCCGATCACCGCGGCGGCGAGCGCGGCGGCGATGCCGATCGTCAATGAAACGCGGCCGCCTTCGAGCAGGCGCAGAAAGATGTCGCGGCCCAACTCATCGGTGCCCAGCGGATGCTGCCAGGACAGCCCCGCCAGCCGGTTCGTCAGGTCGACCGCACCTGGATCGATGCCCATCGCGGCACCCAGAGGGGGCCCGGCGAAGGACAGTAGCGCGATCGCCAGCAACAACCCGAGCGGCCATCTCACTGATAGGAAATCCGCGGATCGAGCCAGCCATAGGCAAGATCGGCCACCAGATTGGCCAGCATCGCCGTGACTGAGGCCAGCATCAGCGCCGCCAGGGCCAGGTTGTAATCGTTGCCCATCACCGCATCGAAGATCAGCTTACCCATGCCCGGATAGGCGAACATCGTTTCGGTCACCAGCGCACCCGACACCAGCCCACCAAAGGACAGCGCGAGGATCGTCGTCACCGGGATCATCGCGCCGCGCAATGCGTGGTGCAGTATCACCCGTGTCTCGCTGGCGCCCTTGGCTCGCGCGGTGCGGATGTGGTCCTGCGAAAGCGCCTCGCGCATCGCGCCGCGTACATAGCGGGTATAACCGCCGATGCTGGCGAGCATCAGCGTCGCGACCGGCAAGACGAGGTGGCGCGCCCGGTCGGCGAGATCGCCGCTATCGCCGGTGCCACCGGCCGGCAGCCAGCCCAGCCCGACCGCAAACAGCAGGATCAAGACAAGCGCCAGCCAGAAGGTCGGCATCGAGACGCTGGCGAAACAGAGCAGATTGATCGCCGCGTCGGTGCGCGAGCGCGGCAGCCGCGCCGCGACCGTCCCGAGACCGAGGGCCAGCGCCAGGGCCAACACAAAACTTAGCCCCATCAGCAACAGCGAATTTACCAGCCGCGGCAGCAGCGCGGCCCAGACCGGCGTTGCAAACAGCCTGGAATAGCCGAGATCGCCCGCAAGCGCCCGCCGCGCCCAATCCGCGTAGCGCGATACAAGCGGCTGATCGAGCCCCTGGGCAGCCTTGAGGCGCGCCACATCGGCGGCGCTCATATGCGGGTCGGCCGACCGCATCAGGTCGATCGGATCGCCCGGCATCAGCCCGATCAGCGCGTAGATCGCAAAGGACAGCAGCACCAGCAATGCCGCGATTTCGAGCAGCCGGATCGCTGTGTAGCGGATCATCGTGTCACGGTTGCTGCACTTTCCAGTCGGTGATCCACAAGGTGGTCGGGTACTGGTTGCCGGTCGGTTTCACGCCGCTCAGCCATTTCGGCAGGATGTAGGTGTCGGTGCGGAAGAACAGCGGCAATGACGGCAGGTCGGTCGCATACAGCTTCTGCGCCGCGGCCCACAGCGCCTTGCGCTTATCGCCGTCGAGCTCGACCTCCAGTTTGTCGATCACCGCGTCCATCTCCGGGTTCTTGTAGTCGGTGTCGTTCTGGCCGGAAAAGCCGTTGCCGGCATTCGGGATTTCGTTCGAGTAGAAGATCGACCGCGGCACATTCTCGGGCGCGCTGATATAGGCGTACATCGCCATATCGAATTGCCGGTGCGGCATCGTATCGCCAAACAGCACGCGGGCCGGCTGGTTCTTGATCCTGATATCAACGCCGATCCTGCGCCACTGGCTTTGCAACACTTGTTCGAGCAATTCACGCGTGTGGTTGCCCGCCGTCGTCATGAGCTCGAACGACAGACGCTGGCCGGCATCATTGAGCCGGATGCCATCCGGGCCGACATGCCAGCCGGCGGTCTCCAATAGCTGACCGGCCCGGTCGGGGTCGGAATGGTAATGCGGTATGTCCTCGGTATAACCGGCGTCGAGCGGCGACACGAAACTGTCCGCCACCGGCTGCTTGCCCTCGAACAGCGATCTGCTGATGGCATCGCGATCGATACCCAGCATCAACGCCTCGCGTATATGCCGGTCGGCGAGCAGGGGCTGGTCGAGGTTGAGATCGATGTGCTCGAAGGTGAGGCCCGGCTTGTAGATGATCTGGAATTGGTCGCCGTGCCGCTTGACGAAACCCAGCGCCTCGTCCAGCGAAAAGCCCATCTCGCCCGCCACCATATCGATCGCACCCGAGAGCAAGTTGGCTTCCAGCGCGGCGGTGTTCTCGATCGCCTTGACGACGATCCGCTTGAACGGTGGCGGCGAGCCGTTCCAGTAGGTGTTCGGCACCAATGTGATCTGCGAGCCGCGCGTCACCGCACTCACCCGGTAGGGGCCGTTGTAGAGGCCCGCATTGGTCGGGTCGGTGGCATAGCGCGTCTGCACGCGGTATTGCGCCGGATCGGCGAAGGCGGGGCGCTCGATATGCGCCGGGAGCAGGACGAAATCGTCGATCGACGCATAATCGAACGTCAATTTGTCGAAATGCATGGTGAAGATCTTGTCGCTCTTCACATCGATACTGGTGATGCGGCGGTACATCTCCGCACTGCCAAGGCCGCTTTTAGGGTTGCGCCCGACCTCGTAGGTAAACATGACGTCCGACGTGTTGACGGGCGATCCATCTGCCCAGCTGGCATCGGGCCGGATCGCATAGGTGATATCAATGCCCTTCTTGCCCGGCGCGATATCGACCGGATTAGCCAGCCCATTGGCGATCGAGGGCAGATCGGTGCACAGCAGACAGACCGGCTTCCAGGCCGCGTCATATACGGTGAAGGGCCGCATTGCCATTCCCAGCACGTAGCTCTTGGCCGCCATCGGGTCGATGCCGGGATTGAGGGTCGAGGGAAACTGGATAGTGCCGATCGTCAGCGTGTCGTGATCCTGGGCCGCTACGGGCGCGACGCCGGCCGCGAAAACGGCAGCCATAACGCTCATTGCGAGCCCGCTCGTCCGGCCAAGTGTTGCTGTCAACAGACACCACTCGCGGAAAAGGCTAATCACCTGCCCCAAAATACACCCCTTCTGCTTGAAAGCCGACTGCTAGGCACATATTATCCGCAGCTAGCGAGGTCGAGCACGTAACACCACTGGTTGCGCGTTCGTGGGAACGAAACAACCCGCTCCGTTGTTTCAACGCCTGGGATCCGTAAGGGGCCGCCCGCCGGTATAGCGATCTTTGCAGCGTAACGCTCAATCCAGAATTGCCACAGAGGACAGAGGCATGAAGCATCTCTTGAATGGCGTAGCACTCGCTGCGACCCTCGCAATCGCCGCCCCGGTATGGGCGCAGGCTCCCGCCAGCTCGCCGCCGCCGTCGATGAGCCAGCCGGCCCCGGCCCCCGCGCCGGCTCCGAAGGCCGCCCCGATGGCACCGGGCGCCGCGCCGAAGGCGATGGCTCCGAGCGCCAGCGGCGCGCCGCCGATGGCAGAGAAGCCGATGGCGAAGCAAATGCACCACCGCCGGCCGATGCGCATGGCGCGCCATGGCATGATGATGCGGCACATGCATCACCGCGGCATGATGATGGGTGGCGGTGATCAAGCCACCGATCAGCTGAACCGCGACGAACTCGCCCGTATTCAAGGCGGCGGAGCGCCCGGGATGCCCCCGCAGGGCGGCATGGCCCCGATGATGGGCGGCGCCGGCCAGGGTGGACCGCGGCCCAGCGGCCACTGAGCGGAATTCCACCGCAATCGTCTCGCAAGGGGGCCCTTCGGCCCCCTTGTTGATTCAGGATGCGTGTGCTGTCACCGACCGACTGTAGCGTGACCGATACCCTTTCCGGCTACGTCACCGATATTCCCTATGAACGCGGCTTCAAGCCGATGCTTGCGCCGGCATGGCTGGATTTCGCGGCGCTGCTCGGCGGTGTGACACCGCCACGTCCGCAACCGGCATTTCGCTGGTGCGACCTTGGCTGCGGCCAGGGTGTCACCGCCGCTATCCTGGCGGCCCTGCATCCGGCGGGCCTGTTTCACGGTATCGACGCGATGCCATCGCACATCGAGCATGCGCGCGGTCTAGCCAGCGACCTCGGCGCCGACAACGTGCGATTTGACGCCGTCGATTTCGCCGCCGCGGGTGGGCTCGGTCTGCCACCGTTCGACTACATCGTGACGCACGGCGTCTATACCTGGGTCGCGCCTTCGGTGCGCCGGCAACTGCTCGCCTTTATCGACGATCATCTGCGGCCCGGCGGTCTCGTCTATATCAGCTATAACGCACTGCCGGGCTGGACCGGCGACCTCCCCTTCCAATATCTCGCCCGCGCTCTTGCCGAGACGGGCGCCGGCGACAGTGGCAATCGCTTCGCCGCGGCGAGCCGGCTGATCCAACATCTTGCCGACGCCGATGTGGCTGCGTTGGCCGGCAGCTACATGGTGCGCGAGCTGCACGACAATGCCGGCAATTACCCGCGCGGTTATCTCGTGCACGAATTCCTGCACACCGGCTGGCAGCCGCTTTATGTCACCGAGCTGCGCGATGATCTGGCGGCGTTTGGGCTTCGGCCGGTTGCCTCCGCCCTGCCGATGGAAAATTTCGACACGTGGATCCTGACCGCACGACAGCGCGAATTGCTGGCGCCGATCGGCGATCCCGACCGGCGCGAGTTGCTGCGCGATTTCTGCATCGATCAGCGCTTCCGATGCGATGTCTTCACCCGCGACGCCGCGCCGCTTGACGCCGAAGAACAGCAAAGCCGGCTGCTCAATGCCGGTCTGGCCCTGGCGCGAGCACCCAGCGCGATCACCTATCGCGCGACGACCCCTGCGGGCGAGCTCGATTACGATAATCCGACGGCGCGCGCGATTGTGACGCGGTTGGCTGCGGGCGCTCGCTGTCTGGCCGAGTTCGAGGCCAGCGATGGCACGCCGCGCGACCGGATCGCTGCCGCGCTCGCACTGTGCGCCGCCGGCGATTTGCGCCCGGTCGAGACCAATCGAGTGACCGTTGGGCCGATCAACCAGGCGCTGCGCCGGCGGCTCGGCGGGCCGGCGGAGGTTCCGCTCGTCGCGCTGCCCTGCGGTACGGCGCTTGAACCGGAGCCGGCATCGTTGCTCGGTATGTCGGGCAGCGATGCCGGCTGGCGCGAGTTGCTGGCGCTTCACGGCGTTTGAGGCATCGTAAGGCGGCGGCGTTCCTGCCGCACCGCCATCCACGCCGCGCCCGCCACCAAGGCCAGCACAACCATGAGAAACAGGCTGGCAAGAGCGTTGATCTCCGGTGTCACCCCGATCCGCACGCTGGAATACACCGCCATCGGCAGCGTCGTCGCCGACGGGCCGGAGACGAAACTGGCGACGACCAGATCGTCGAGCGACATCGTAAACGCCAGCAACCAGCCTGACACCAGTGCCGGACTGATCCCCGGCAGGGTGATGCTCCACAAGACGCGCAGCGGCCGTGCCCCGAGATCGAGTGCCGCATCTTCGAGGCTGCGGTCAAAGCTCGCGAGTTGTGACCGCACCAGGACAGCGACAAAGCACGACGCGAAGGTCGCGTGCGCGATCGTCACCGTCGCGATGCCGCGACTTGCCGGCCAGCCAGTCAATTGCTGCGCGGCGACGAACAACAGCAGCAACGATAACCCGAGGATCACTTCTGGCACGACGAGCGGCGCCATCAGCATGAAGCCGAATAGGGCGCGGCCGCGAAACCGCGGAAAGCGGTCCATCGCCAGCCCAGCACAGGTGCCGATGATCAGGGCGAGAGTGGCCGCCATGACACCGATTTCGAGGCTGGTCAGCGCCGCGTCGCGAAACTTGTCGTCGCTCGCCAGCTCGGCATACCAGTGCGTCGAAAACCCACCCCAGATCGTTACCAGCCGCGACCTGTTGAACGAGTACGCGACCAGCATAGCAATCGGCAGGTAAAGAAAGCCGAGCCCCAGCGCCAACCCGCTGCGCCCCACCCAGCCGCCGTGCCTCATGGCGCGGTCTCGCGGTTGAGGAGACGCGGTGCGACGACCAGGGGCAGGGTCAACAGCGCGACGAGGGCAACCGCCATCGCCGACGCGGCGGGCCAATCGACATTGTCGAAAAATTCCTGCCACAGCAGCCGCCCGACCATCAGCGTGTTTGGTCCGCCGAGCAGGTCGGGGATGACGAACTCGCCGACTGCCGGGATGAACACCAGCAATGCACCCGCAGCGATGCCGGGTTGGGTCAGCGGCACGATCACCTGCCACAGCACGCGCCAGGGTCGGGCGCCCAGATCGGCTGAGGCCTCGACAAGGCTCGGGTCGAGCCGCGACAGGCTGCCGTAAAGCGGCAGAATCATGAACGGCAGGTACGAATAGACAAGGCCGAGCGCAACCGAGAACTCGTTATAGAGCAGCGGGAGCGGCGCCTCGATCAGCCCGGTCGCGAGCAACACGCGATTGATCAGACCGCTCGGCTGCAACAGCGCGATCCACGCATAGACCCGGATCAGAAAGCTCGTCCAGAACGGCAGCATGACGAGGAATAACAGGAAATGCCGCCACATGCCGGGCGCCCGGGCGATGGCCAGCGCCATGGGAAAACCGAGCATGAGGCAGAGGAGCGTCGCCAGCCCGGCATTCGCCAGCGAGCTCACATAAACGCGGAGGCATCCCTGCGCCAAATCGGCATAGTTGGCGAGGGTGCCGTGCCATTCGACACCGTGCGCGCCCGTGCTCAGCAGCGGCCTGAACGGCGGGATCGTATCGGCGCTTTCGGTCAGGCTGATCGCGGTGATAATGCCGAGCGGCAACAGAAAAAACACCGCGAGCCACACAAACGGCAGCCCGATCAAAGTCCGCCGCGTCGCCGCGCTGATCGCCTGCACGCCGCTCTCGATATCAGCCGGGGCCGCTGACCCCGGCCTCGGCAAAGGTCGCCATGCCGCCATGGCAGGCGACCGCCGACTTCAGCAGCACCAAGGCCAGTGTTGCCCCCGAAGCCTCCCCTAGTCGCATCCCCAGATCGAGCAGCGGCCGCTTGCCGAGCCGCTCGAGCAGCCGTGTATGGCCTGGCTCAACCGAGACATGGCCGGCAACGCAATGATCGAGCGCGCGCGGATCGGTCGCGTACAGCACGGCAGCGGCGGCGCCGGCGACAAACCCGTCGAGCACGACCGGCACGTGCCCCATGCGCGCCGCGAGGATGGCGCCGACCATCGCCGCCAGTTCGAGCCCGCCGAGACGGCGCAGCAGCTCGAACGGGTCGGCATCCGGCGTGCGGTGTCGTGCCGCCGCCGCGGCGACCACCGCGCGCTTCTGTTCCAGCCCCGCGCCGGTGACACCGGTGCCGGGGCCGGTCCAGTCGGCCGCTTCGCCGCCGAACAGGCCGAGGCACAGCGCCGCGGCGACCGTGGTATTGCCGATCCCCATTTCGCCGACGGCCAGAGCGTCGATGCCCGGCTCGACCGCCATCATGCCGTAGGCGATGGCGCGGGCGCATTCCGCTTCGCTCATCGCCGGGGCGTCGACGATATCGGCCGTCGGGGTTTCGAGGTTCATCTCATAGACGCGCAGATCGGCGTCGATCATCTGGCAGAGCTGGTTCACCGCCGCACCGCCATTGATGAAATTCTGCACCATCTGCGCCGTCACGCTTGGCGGGTAGGCCGACACGCCACGCGCGGCCACCCCATGATTGGCAGCGAACACGACTGTGCGCGGATGCTCGAGCCGGGGCGGGTGCCGCCCCTGCCAGGTCGCCATCCAGGCGGCCAGTTCCTCCAGCCGGCCGAGTGCGCCGGCTGGTTTTGTCAGGTGGCTTTCGCGCAGTGCCGCCGCCGTGCCAGCCTCCAGATCGGGTCCCGGCAGGTGTGCCATAAGCGCGCGGATTTCTTCCAAGCTGGCCGCCGGCTCCGGCATCCTCGTCCTCCCGCACTCCGATACGATCCCGACCGGCAGTTTCCATGCTATGCCACGCCGCAAGCGGCCCTGGAAGGGTTGAGGCATGGTCAGGCCCAACAAGCCCCCCATATGCTGCCGCGATGGATATGGCACACGGCCCGTTCGACGAATTCATCGCCGCCACCGCGGTCTTGACGCGCGTTCCGGTTGGCGCGCCGGCTGAGACGCCCGGTATCATCGCCGCTTCCGGCTGGGCCTTCCCGCTGGTCGGGACGGGTGTCGGGGCGTTATGTGCGCTGGCCTTCCTGATCGCGCAATTGCTCGGCTGCGCCGCGCCGGTCGCCGCGGTGCTTACCGTACTGGCGGGCATCGTCATCACCGGCGCATTTCATGAAGACGGGCTCGCCGACACCGCCGATGGGTTTGGCGGCGGTGCCACCCGCGAGCAGAAGCTGGCGATCATGCGCGACAGCCGGCACGGCACCTACGGCATCCTGGCGCTGCTGCTGAGCGTCGGATTGCGCGGCACGGCGCTGGCCACGCTGGGCGATCCGATCCATGCGGGCCTCGCGCTGGTGGCGGCGCACGCCGGGTCACGCGCCGCCTTGCCATTGCTGATGCGCAGCCTGAAGCCGGCGCGCGACGATGGACTGGGCGCGTTGGCGGGCCGCCCTGGCGCGGTTGTCGCCGCGATCGCCGCGGTGCTGGGCGCGCTCCTGACCATCGTCTGCCTCTCGCCGGTGACCGGCGTGATCGCCCTCGCTCTCTTGAGCGCCGCGTTGCTCGCCGCCCGCATGCTTGCACGGCGCCAGATCGGCGGCTACACCGGCGATGTCCTGGGGTGTTTCCAGCAGATCGGAGAGATCGTGATCCTTCTCGTGGCGGCCGCGCGATGAGCAGCGCGCCTGTATCGCCGTTCAGCACCGGCTCGATTGGCGCGGGCGGCGCCGGCGACAGCGCGGTCACTACCCGCTTCTGGTGGGTACGGCACGCCCCTGTCGCGCATGACGGCCGAATCTACGGCCAGAAAGACATGACCTGCGATTGCACCGAAACTGCGGTGTTCGCCGGGCTTGCCAGACAGTTGCCGCGCGACGCGGCGTGGGTCACCAGCAACCTCCGTCGCACTCATGAGACCGCTTCGGCGATCATCCGCGCCGGCCTGCCAGGGCCTGCGGTAATCCCCGGGCCGGACTCGACCGCAATCCCCGACCTCGCGGAGCAGAGTTTTGGCGACTGGCAGGGTCTGACCTACGAGGAACTGCGGCATTCGCGGGGCGGTGCGTTTCACCGCTTCTGGCACGCACCGGCGCACGAGCGCGCGCCCAACGGCGAAAGCTTTGTCGATGTGATGGAGCGCGTCGCCAGGGCGATCCACGGCCTGATCGCACCGCACCGCGGCCGCGACATCATCGCGGTGGCGCATGGCGGCACGATCCGCGCCGCGCTGGGTCTGGCGCTCGGCCTCGATCCGGAAGCCTGCCTCGCCTTTACGATGGAAAACTGCTCTGTGACCCGCATCGATTTTATCGAGGGGCCGGGCCAGGGGCATGGCTGGCGCGTCATCACCGTCAACCGGCCGCCGCGGTAAGCCCACCCCGCCGCGTCCATGCCAAGCACGCTGCCCCACCTCACCCTGGTGCTCGGCGGCGCGCGATCGGGCAAGAGCCGCTATGCCGAACGCCTGATCGAGGCCGCCGCTGACGGCGGCATCTATTGCGCCAGCGCCGAAGCCAGCGACGACGAGATGATGGCACGCATCGCGGCACATCGGGAACGCCGCGGCCCGTTCTGGGACACCATCGAAACGCCGCTTGAGATTGCCGGGGTCATCGCGTGCGAGCCCCGTGCGCGCCGCCCGCTGCTGCTCGATTGCCTGACCCTGTGGCTATCCAACCTGCTGTTGGCCGAACGCGATCTCGATCGTGATTTCGCCGCGCTGTATCAGGCATTGGCCGCGGCGCCGGGGCCGGTGGTGCTGGTCGCCAACGAGGTCGGGCTCGGTCTCGTCCCCACGACACCGCTCGGCCGCCGCTTTCGCGATGCCGCCGGCTGGCTCAATCAGGACATCGCCGCGCGCGCCGACCGCGTCGTGTTTATGGCTGCCGGTCTGCCGATGGTGCTGAAGGGAACGGCGTGATGGGGCCACCCTCAGCTTCGATCGTAGCTGATCTCCTGCAGGCCGCCGGGCTTGCCGTGAAGCCGGCGGCAGAGCGCCGTGTCGCGATCATCGCGCAGGATGCCGTGCGCGACGCGGCCGCATTGCTTGCGTTGCTGGAGGCGCTCGCCGCCGCTGGCTACCGCACCGGGGATATTCCCTCGCTTGCGGCGCTCACTGAGCGCCTGGCCTCGTTGCCGGGCGAAAGGCAGCCTCGTGCGTCGGCCGAAGAAGATCTGTCCTTCGCCGACTACTCGGTGTGTTTCGCGGCGCTGCCGCCCGACCTTCAGAACCGCGTGGCCGCGCGCTGGGGCGCCGCCGAGCGGGATGCGCTGTACCGGCCCGGGCGCCTCGATTGTGGGCGCTTCGCGGTGTCCGCCTTGCGCTGCGGCAACATCGCCATGGTTGCCGAGGCCGACGCGACGATAGCCGGTCTTGCTGATCTTTTTGCCGGTGGCCGACCGCCGCCCCGGCACGCGCAGATCGCCTTGTGGGCATGGCTGGAGAATGAATTCCG
>JAFAYW010000305.1 GCA_019240125.1 Alphaproteobacteria bacterium | reverse complement strand
CTGGATGCCCTGAAACTCGACGATGCGCCGACCCGATTGCCGCCGCTCGTTGATATAGGCGACGGCATCCTCAAATGCGGCGCGGGCGATCCCCAGCGCATGCGCCGCCACGCTCGGCCGCGATTTGTTGAGCGCCGCCAATAACAGAGGTAGGCCCTCGCCGGGCGCGCCGAGCAGGTTGTCGCGGCTGACCCGGCAATCCTCAAAGGCCAGCGCCGCGGTTGAGGCGGCGCGGTGCCCCATCTTGTCCTCCTTGCGCAGCACCGTGAAGCCCGGCGTGCCCTTCTCGATGATGATGGCGGAGATCGCCTGTCGCGGATCGTCGATCTCCGACCATTTGCCGAACACCAGCATCAGATCGGCGACATCGCCATTGCTGATAAAGGTCTTGCCGCCCGACACGACGACCGTGTCGTTGCCCGCCGGGGTGAACCGCGTTGTCATACCGGTGGCGTCGGAGCCCGCCGACGGCTCGGTGATCGCCAGCGCCCCGATCGCCCCCTCGGCGACGCGCGGCAACAGCCGCTGTTTCTGTTCCTCATTGCCAAAATCGATCAGCGGCTTCATCGCATGAAAATTCGTCGCCCAGATAATCCCGGTCGAGGCACACGCCGCACTGATCTCGCGCACACAGGCTATGTAAGCGGCATACGACAACCCCGCCCCGCCATACGCCTCAGGGACGAACATCGCGTTCAGTCCGAGCGCGTTGATGGCAGCGATGTTGTCCGCAGGGAAAGCACCGCTGCGGTCATACTCGGCGGCGCGCGGGGCAATTTCGTCTCTGCCGAACATTCGCACGCTGTCAAGCAGTTGCCGCTCCTCGTGAGCGAGTTGGGGCACGTCATTAAGGCGGACAAACAGCGGCGTAGTCACTTTCATTGTCCCCAAATGGCAGTGCGGCGGGCATGGTACTGCGCCGTTCTCATCTGTTTTGATGTCACTAGCAGCTAAGGTGTTACGAATGCTCTGATTTTGTCCCTGGTCGCTTGTTCTCTGGCCTTACAGAACCCCTGTAGATCGTCTTTCAAAAGTGCCGATAGGGCATTCGCATCTATTAAGTGTGTGGCCAAGATTTCTTCGAGCCGTTGCCGACCGGTTACGGTCTCCAAGGCGCTGAAGTATCGCGACGGCGTTTGGTTAGATTTCTTTTGGTTGGTTGATATCAGTGTGCGATTCATTAACTGGTCGGATGTATATAATGATTTGGGAAATATATGATCATCCTGCACTTCACCGACTGCAAACTGCGGCGGTTGCCCTGTTTGAAAGTCGAGCGCACCCGATAGAACGACTAAGCACATCACCCCTTTGTACATAGCCGCAGATCGCGATTCTACTCTAAGATCAACCTCTTCCTCGAAGACTCGCCGAATGAACTCGGGCTCATTCTTGTCTTCTTTGAACCAATCCTTCATTTCTATAAAATCTGAAAATGTTTTTGTGTTAACCCCTTCATTGTATCGGTTCAAGAACACCGAAGCCCAATACCAGCGATCAATCTTCCTGAATTGCACGGCGTCCCGTTGATTGTTCTTCTCTAAATACGCAATGCAAGCCGCTAAGGGAACCAGCATGGTTGTAAATGGTGCCCATTTCTTAAAGTCAATAATTCCATAGCCGTTCTTAGTGTCTGTCATCCTGGTGTAGGCCTCCTCCAACGCGAAGCACGCAAAGTCCCAATCTTCGCGAAACGCCGCAGGCGACAGATCGAGCATGGCTTGCCGACGGACCTCGAAGCCTCGGAGTAAGCACATGACTCGAAGTATATACTCACTATCGATTTGCTCAAGAAATCGGAAATTTTCTTCAGCATTCTGTATCATGTCGCGCAATTTGACATTTTCCTTGTATACTTTCGCAACAAGGAGATCCATAATTGAAAGCGGTTCCCCGGTTCTGTTTATTCTTTCAAATGTCTCTACCACTCGATCCAAGCTGGTGCCTCGATCCAGGTGCACCATCTGGATCTCGTAACTCATAAAGCGTATGACAATACGCAGGATATCTGGCAATTTCGTTTCGTATTTTGTCTTCTGGAGCCGCGCCGTTAATGCGCCGGCGTCCTTAAATTCCGTCATATCGATATAATCTTCATTATCCTCCATTTCTAACATTGTTCGCTTATTTCCAGTGTTCACCGAGTTGACTGCTTCGTCCCAATTCTCCGCTAGCAAAGCGGGGACGTTAGCGTAAAATCTAAACGGGTTTTTCCGGCCCGACAGGGGGATTTCCGGAGCAAAAAGTGCATAAAAAAGTGACGAGGTTCGCTGTTGGCCATCCAAAAGAATCTTAACTATACTGTCAATCGTCGGCGTTGGAATAATCTTATCAATGCCTTCGATCATTCGCAAAGCAAATGGAGACTCATCTCGAATTGCGTCCATATATAACATCGAGCCAACATAATAATCACCTAGTACTGAGATTAGTAAATCGCGTACATCGTCTGGCTTCCATATAAAACTGCGTTGAAAATCGGGAAGAACCAGATGACCGCGACGGACATCGTCCATTAGCCTCTGAATCGAATGATTAACTGCTGGCACCTTAGTCCCCATTCAACAGATGGCGAGCGGCCGACAGCGCAGAATAGCTAAGTCGGGTGCGCTAGCGATAGTTGGCGGCGCGCAGTGGGAGAGGAAGGGGAAGCCTATCCATCCTTGAACACCGGCTTCCGCTTCTCGACGAATGCTGCCATCCCTTCCGCGGCGTCGGCCGTTTGAAAGGCGAGCGTGGACAGATCGGCCTCGATCTTGAGCCCGTCGTGCAGCGGCAGATCATGGGCGCGGCGGATTGCGTCGCGGGCGAGGCCGAGGACCGGCAGGCTGTAGCCGGTCATGTCGCGGGCGAAGTTCTGGCCGGCCTCGATCAGGTCGCCCTCGACGATATGGTTGACCATGCCCATGCGCTCGGCCTCGGCGGCGTCGATGCTGCGGCCGGTCAGAATGAGTTCGGTGGCTCGCGCCTCGCCGACCAGCCGCGGCAGCCGCTGGGTGCCGCCATAGCCGGGGATCAGCCCCAGCTTGATCTCGGGAAAGCCGAGCGTGGCGGAGGGCGCTGCCAGACGGAAGGTGCAGGCGAGTGCCAGTTCCAGGCCGCCGCCAAACGCATAACCGTTGATCAGGGCGATCGACGGCATCGGCAACTGGTCGAGCTTGTCGAGCACCGAGTGGCCAAGCACCGCCCCGGCGCGCTGCTCGACCAGG
>JAFAYW010000144.1 GCA_019240125.1 Alphaproteobacteria bacterium | reverse complement strand
CGTGCAGCACTTCATGAAAACGCTCGGCATCGCCGCTCTCGACGAATTGCGCCAGACCGATCATCGTTGCCAGCATCAAGTCTACGGCATCGAGCGCCGCCCTGAAAGCGTGGCCGTCCTCCGCGCGGCGCAGGCAAAGGAATGTCTACACGCAAAACCGCCGCCTCTGGGTGCGCGGCTGCGCGAGAAAGGCGGCAAGCGGCACGCGATGCCGTGCCTGCTAGCGGTCGGTGCCCTGCGCTTCAGGCCGCGCCTCTGCCTGCGCTGGCATCAGCCGATTGCAGTACCTTGACCATTCGAAGAATTGATGGCCTCGGGGGAATTCTTGTCTCCCGTTTCCATAATGGAGTGTTATGCGATAAGCCCTTGTAGGGGCCCGATTAAAATGTCACCCCTCTGCCACATAGAAACGACACTCGCTGTGGGTTTTGCGGGAGTGTCTTGGTTGACGGTACGGCTGATGAGCAACCGGGAGCCGAAGCCCCCGTGCAGCCGCGTGAGCGCATAACGTCATCGATTATGGCGGCGGCTGTGGCAGCAGAGCGGTGATCGCCCCGGCAATGTCCTGCCAAGCCTGTGCGGAGAGTTGGTCCTCTCGTTCGTGTGCCATTTCCATCGCTTCGGTGGCAAACCGCAATGCAAAAGGATCATGTCGCACCATCTGCAGTGCAACCTCCTGGACAAGCGCGGCATCTTCGAACGTCGCCAGCAGCTCTGCTATTGCCCAGATGAGATCAGGTGCCCGATAGGGCTTTCGCAAGATCGGCCCCACGACGCCTGTATTCTCCGGTCCGGATCGAAAAAACCCGGTGAGATAGGCTATTGGCAGTAAAGGCCGTAGCGCCCGCGCCTCTCGCGCCAGCTCAAAGCCATCGATTTCCCCAGGCATTCGGATGTCGGTCAACAAAAGATCAATGGCGTGTCCATGCCTTAACATCGTCAAGGCCTGCTGGCTACTCCGGCAACACAGCGTGGCATAACCGGCATCTTCGAGAATGGCCGCAGTGACATCGAGGACTTCTGCCAGATCGTCGACAACGAGAATGGTGGCAAGCGGCATGGAGGCCTCGCTGAGACGGGCTTGCGTCTTCCCATTGCCACCAGCTCTGATTTGGCCGGTCGGCAAATATATTTGAATGTACGATTACGTACAACGCTGTCGCAGAAAAGCACTCCCAATTTATTTATGCATTACTTAACTTAAGTTGATTTTTACAATATTAAGCTTGTAAGCCGAGCCGAGAGGACGTCATTTGCGGGATCGGCCGCCGTCTCATGGGATCGGCCGACTGAGAGATGCCAGCGCTCCCCCCCTTTTGGCGGAGCGCGCGCATGCAGCAGCCGCCAGCCACAGGCAACAGACTCCTCGATAGTTTAGCGGCCAGCGATTTGCAGCGGTTGCGGCCGCACCTCGAAGAGGTTGCTATCGCGCAAAAACAGACGCTCTCCGCGGCTGGTGGCGCCATTGAGTACGCCTATTTCCCAACCGGAGGCGTCGTATCTCTTGTGGCCGCGCTTGCCGAGGGCGTGACGGTCGAGGTCGGTCTGATCGGATGGGAGGGGATGGTCGGAACGCCAATCCTGCTCGGCTCCGAAATCGCCTCAAACGAAACCTATGGTCAGATCGAAGGGACGGCGCTGCGTATCCGGGCCAATATTCTGCTGAGCCATGTCGATCAGAGCGCAACCTTACGGCGGCGCCTGCTGCGCTTTGCGCAGGCCTTCTCGTTTCAGACCGGGCAGATCGCGGCATGCAACGCCCGACATACGATTGACGAGCGTTGTGCGCGCTGGCTGCTAGCCGCGCACGATCGTGTGAATGGTGACGAGCTGGGACTGACCCAAGAATCCTCGGCATCATGCTTGGCGTCCGCCGTGCCGGCGTAACGGTCGCCGCCGGCGCGCTGCAACGCGCCGGCCTCATCAGCTATCGACAAGGCCACATCACCGTGCTCGATCGCGAACGCCTGGAAGAGGCGTCCTGCGAGTGCTATGGCGTCATCAAGGACGAGTACGCCCGGCTCATGGGGTGATTACTGTACGATCTCGGACCGCCTTGATGCGCTTTCCTGATGTACCACATCGGGCATAGGCCGCGATGACACCCGTCACCATGGCCGTTTTCACAACCAAGAAACGGAACAGACCATGGCTCACGCCGATTTTCCGCTTCACAGACCCGAATTGCTCGAATCTCTGTGCCGGGGGGACATGCTCCTCGACCAAGCGATGTCGTCCGATCGGCGACGCTTTAGGAGAGGCGACGAAATCATCCAGACCGGCGTCGCGAGTGACACGGTGTTCCGGCTGGTCAGTGGCTGGGTGGCTCGCAGCCGTGTACTGCAGGACGGTCGCCGCTCAATTATTATGATGTTTTTACCCCGCGATCTTTTCGGGGTTAAAACCTTCCTATTAACCGAACAACCCGATTCGATCGAGTGTCTCGCTGACGCCGTCGTGCTGGCAATCAAACATGATCAATTGAGGCAGCTTTTCGAAACCGAGCCGAGCGTCGCGCTGCGAATTGCCTTTCAGCTTGGTGAAGACGAGCGCCGCATGCACAACTATATTATCGGTCTCGGCCGTGCCAGCGCGGAAGAGCGCATCGCCACCATGTTGATTGAAACACATGGGCGGCTCGTAAAGGCCGGAATTTGCGCAAACGGATCATATAGTTTGCCGCTAACTCAACAAGACATCGGCGACCTGGTTGGATTGACAGTTGTGCATGTGAACCGTGTTCTGCGGCGGTTAAACGCCGACGGGCTTGTCAGTTTTACCAGGGGAATGGTCCAGATCAGCGATATCGCGGCGTTGTATAAGAAAGCCGAGCCGATCCTTGATGCCTACGAGCGGGCGCAGCCGGAGTTTGGCGGCGGGGATAGCGCCCCCTCTCATCCTTCCTAAACGGCGCACGCGCTGCGGTCTTCGCGAGGAATGCCCCGCCGAATTGCGCAACCTCTTCCATGTCGAGCCGCGCAATAACATTTGGTGATGAGATGCCCGATAGGCTGGGAGCTGAGCACTGGCGTATGAGGGCGGCGGAAGTCCGTCTCGAAGCAGAAAGGGTCTCCCCCCCACCGCCAAAAAGACGCTGCTTTCTGTGGCAGAGAGCTATGAACGGCTTGCAGAGCAAGCCGAGAGCATCGTTAAGTCCGCGGTTAATCGTAATTCAACCTGAAAGCGGTTCTCGGAGTCGATGCTCAAGATATTGAATTAAGATAATTGCGGAGTAAATCAAGCCGCCGATTTTTCGAGATTCGCGATTGCCCTACAACTTGTCATAATGGGGTTTATGCGATTTGATCGTGTAGGCGCCCGATTAAAATGTCACCCCTCTGCCAGATAGACATGACACTCGCCGCGGGATTTGTGGGGGGTGTTTGGGGTGACGGTACGGCTGAT
>JAFAYW010000019.1 GCA_019240125.1 Alphaproteobacteria bacterium | reverse complement strand
ATCGAACGGGCCGGCCTTGATGGCGCGGCCTATGGAACGCACTCGATGCTGCGAACGAAGGCAGCACAGATTTACAAGAAGACGGGCAATTTGCGAGCCGTTCAGCTGCTGCTTGGGCACACAAAGCTCGAAATCACCGTTCGGTATCTGGGGATCGAGGTTGACGGACGCACTGGCCATCTCCCAACAAAGTCGAACTCATTCGGTTCGCTGCTTGGTCGCGAGGCCGCTTCCGATCGCTCAACGGACCTAGCGCCAGCGGCGGATGGGCGCCGAACGCGGTCGCACCTTCTGACCAAGCGGCTCCAGGGCGCTACGCGCTCACAAGCGTTTTGGACACTCAACTCTAGGCCGGCTAGGATCACAGCAATAAACACACCCCACACTGGCGTGGTCAGGGGGCGGAGTGGCTACCAGCACCAGTCCCGCGTCCGCGAAGCTGGCGATCCACTACTGACCGTGTACGGCGGGCGCCGTGACGGCACCATCTGCTCCTAATGATTTTTGCCCGTCGCGCTCCCCCGGCATACGAGCGACGCGGCGATCGACGAGGCCAAGCCTGCTAGGACAAAGCGCGCAGCAAGCTAAGTCGACCGTCGCCTCAACGGCGCACGGCTCGCCGATCTATCGATCGAGCAGGAACTGGAAGTTGAGCTGCTGACCATGACTGCTAGTCAAGCCGCCGTTGCCCATAGCTGCGATGAGGCGAGGCGGGCGCCTTCGGCGAGGGATTGCAGTTTCATCCAGACGATCTTGGTATCGACCTGAACCCGGCCTGCAAAGGTTCCGAAGCCGCAATCTGCTCCGGCCATGACGTTTTCGCGCCCGACGACGTTGGCGAAGTTCAGGATACGATCGGCGACGACCTCTGGATGCTCCACGGTGTTCACCGTGGAGTCGATGACGCCCGGAATTATCGTCTTTCCGGCGGGCAATTTCACGTCGCGCCAGATCTTCCATTCGTGCTCGTGCCGCCCGTTGGCGGCAGGGAACGATACCGCCATCGGCTTTGCCGAAAGCACGATGTCAATGATGTCTTTGAGCGGCACATCGGTATGGCGCGGTGCCATCGTTGAGCCCCAGCACACGTGCATACGCATCCGGTCGGCCGGAATATCCGCGACCGCGTGATTGAGGGCAGCGACATTTACCTCGATGATCTTTCGGAAATCGGAAAGACTCTTGTCGAGATACACCGTGTGCCGGAGCATCGCGAGGTCGGGACAATCAAGCTGCAGGAGAAAGCCCGCATCGACGATCGCCTTGTATTCACGCTTCATTGTCTCTGCAAGCGCATACACGTAGGCCTCTTCCGTCTCGTAGTGTTTGTTCTTGAGATAGCGTGCGATCTGTCCCGGTGACGGCGACGTCATGAAAAATTCGATGGCGTTCGCGCCGCGCATCGCTTCCTTGGACAAATCGATGTCGGCTTGCGCGGCGGGCCAGTCGGTCCAGGTTACCTCGCCGGTGCAGGACGGCCGATGCTGAAACGGCGACGCAAACTGCGAGAGTAACTGAGCGAGTTCGGGGAATTCCGGCTCGCCGGTGCCAAGGGGCGGAGTGCTCTCGCCCTCAAATCCGGCGAGCCGGTCGAGTACGTGCACGGTGTAGTCGGTACGGCCCTGTTCGCCGTCATTGACGACATCGATGCCGCTTTCGATCTGCGTCTGGACCACATGCGCAATAGCCTCGCCGACTGCAGCGTTGAGCTCGGCCCTGCGCGCCCCACGATGTTGCTGCTCGGCGAGCAGGAGTTCGACCACCTTGGGGGTACGCGGCAGACTGCCGGTATGCGTCGTTAGAATCCGGTCGATGCTGCGTTTCATGTGAATTCCATCTCCCGCATATTCACTTGAGCCCTTTCCTTGGGCCAAACCGTTGCGGATCATGGTGACTTTCCGGTCGACCGACAAGTAAGCAGCACGCATAGACCAAAGAGGCGGGTTGCCCCTAAACAGCAGACCTTCGCCCGACGGCTGGCGATCGGATGGATTGCGCCGTGATAGCTCAGGGCGGTCGAGGCCCGATTTGGAGAACCCGGTGGCGGACTGAGCTGTACGCTTACCAGGAAATTTCTTGATATTGTGGACTGGGTTTCGCAGCATTTGAATACACGCCGGGCGCAGATGATGCATCGGGTGAAGTATTTAGGAGAAAACGGAGGGAAAACA
>JAFAYW010000006.1 GCA_019240125.1 Alphaproteobacteria bacterium | reverse complement strand
TTGATCGAGAACCACAAGCTCGAAACCGGCGCCGTGCTCGACACCGATCTCAAAGCCGAGGATTGGAAGAACATTGCCGCCGGCTTTAAGGACGTGGTGCAGGAGGAGACCGGCAAGCCCTTCCCGCAAGACCCGCAGGACCAGCTGTGGGGCGCGATCGGCGCGGTGTTCGGCTCGTGGATGAACGCGCGGGCGGTGACCTATCGCCGATTGCACAACATCCCCGCCGAATGGGGTACCGCGGTCAACGTGCAGGCGATGGTGTTCGGCAATATGGGTGACGACTGCGCCACCGGCGTCGCCTTTACCCGCAACCCGTCAACGGGTGACAAGGAGTTTTACGGCGAGTATCTGGTGAATGCGCAGGGTGAGGATGTCGTGGCGGGCATCCGCACCCCGCAACACCTCACACTCGCCGGCAAGCAGGCCAACAAATCGAACCTGCCGGCGATGGAAGAGGTGATGCCGGCGGTATTCGGCGATCTCGTCAAGGTCCGCGGCATCCTCGAAGACCACTACCGCGACATGCAGGATATTGAATTCACGGTTGAGCGCGGCACGCTGTGGATGCTGCAGACCCGCACTGGCAAGCGCACGGCGCAAGCAGCCCTTAAGATCGCCGTGTCACTGGTCGAGGAAGGGCGCATCGGCCGCGACGAGGCGATCCGCCGGATCGAGCCGGAATCGCTCGATCAGTTGTTGCATCCGATGCTCGACCCGAACGCCAAGACGACGGTATTGGCGCATGGGCTGCCCGCATCGCCCGGTGCCGCGTCGGGCAAGATCGTGTTTTCGGCGGACGAGGCGGAAGCCTGCGCCAGCCGGGGCGAGGCGGTCATCTTGGTACGGATCGAGACGAGCCCCGAGGATATCCACGGGATGAACGCCGCCAAGGGCATCCTGACGACCCGCGGCGGCATGACCAGCCACGCGGCTGTGGTCGCCCGCGGCATGGGGCGGCCCTGTGTCACCGGCGCGGGCGATCTGCGCATCGACTATGCCGCCGGCACGCTGGCGGTACGCAACCACCTGGTACATGCCGGCGACTTGATCACAGTGAATGGCTCGACCGGCGACGTCATGCTGGGCGAGGTGCCGACGATCCAGCCGGTGTTGTCCGGTGATTTCGCGACGCTGATGGGCTGGGCCGACGCGGTGCGCAAAATGCGCGTGCGTACCAATGCCGAGACGCCGCTCGACGCCAAGACGGCACGCGATTTCGGTGCGGAGGGGATCGGTCTGTCGCGCACCGAACACATGTTCTTCCAGGCCGACCGCATCGGCGCAATGCGCGAGATGATCATGGCCGAGGAAGAACACGGCCGACGCGAGGCGCTGGCAAAATTATTGCCGATGCAGCGCGAGGATTTTATCGAGCTGTTTCGCATCATGCGCGGCCTGCCTGTGACGATCCGCCTGCTCGACCCGCCATTGCATGAGTTTCTGCCAAAGACCGATGCCGAGTTCGAGGAGATGGCGCGGCTCACCGGGATCAGCGTCGCCGAATTGCGCCAGCGCACTCATGCGCTCTACGAATCAAACCCAATGCTGGGGCATCGCGGCTGCCGGCTGGGAATCACCTACCCGGAAATCTATGAGATGCAGGCCGTCGCGATCTTCGAGGCTGGCGTGGCGGCGATGAAGGAGACCGGCGAAGCGGTCGAGCCGGAAATCATGGTGCCGCTGATCGCGACCCGCCGAGAGCTCGACATCCTGAAGGAGCTTGTCGATCGGGTTGCCGGCGAGGTCATGGACAAGGCCGGGGTTAAATTTCCCTATCAGGTCGGCACCATGATCGAACTGCCGCGCGCCGCGCTGCTCGCCGGGGATATCGCGAAAAGCGCCGCTTTCTTCAGCTTTGGTACTAACGACCTGACACAGACCGTGTTCGGCATATCGCGCGATGACGCGGCCAGCTTTATCGGCACGTACCAAAAGCTGGGTATCATCAAGCAGGATCCGTTCATCACGCTCGACCCCGAGGGGGTCGGCGAGATGGTGCGTATCGCCGCCGAACGCGGCCGCAAAACGCGCCCGGGCATCAAGCTCGGCATCTGCGGCGAGCATGGCGGCGACCCATCCTCGATCCGCTTCTGCCGCGAGGTCGGGCTCGATTACGTCTCGTGCTCGCCCTACCGCGTGCCAATCGCGCGACTTGCCGCCGCCCAGGCCGAACTCGAAGGTGGCGGGGCCGGGACAACCGCGTAATCCATCGGTATCGTCACCGGTTCACCGGCCCGCCGGCCGCGGCATCAGCGTCGCGTCCAGCTCCTCGAGGGTCCGGCCGCGCGTCTCGAAGCCGAGCAGGAGATAGACGACCCCGGCAAAGGCGTACCAGCCCGCGAGGTACAGCATCGCCGGCTCGATCGCCGCGAGTGTCGCCTTGGGGCTGATAACGTCGCTGGACCCGACGATCAGCGCAAGACCGAGCGGGCCGAAGATCTTGCCGAAATTACCGATACCAAAGCCGAAACCCATGCCGCTGGCCCGCAGTCCGGAGGGCCAGACCTCGGCCGAATAGGGGCCGACCACAGCATAACCGCCATCGCCAAAGAAGCGCTGCCCGAACAGCATCAGGTAAAAAATCGAGAGCGGCCCGATAAACGCGTCGTACCAATACCCCGCCGCCGCCAGCGATGCCGCGGCGCCAAAGCTGAGCAGTACGCCCGACGGCTTGCGGCCAATCGCATCCGATAGATAGGAGAAGACAAAGCGGCCGGCGAGCCCGGCCATGCTGGCATAGATCATCAGGTAGGAGGCTTCGGCCGGACCGATTTTCAGCAACAACACCAACAGGGTCGTGCTCCACAGACCGATGCCGATCGATCCCGCCTGCACGCCAAGATTAGTTAGGCAAGACAGCGCCACGCTCCGTGGATAGCGAAAAAGCTCGCGCCACGCCACAGCCTGAGATTCGGGCAGAGTCGCCGGCAATGCGATCTGCGCGGTGTCGATTTCGAGCGCCCAGGCCAAGGAGCGGCGAGCGTCGTCGTGCCGCCCCATCCGCATCAGCCAGCGTGGTGATTCCGGTACCCAGGCGCGGATCAGCAAGGTGATCGCCGCCGGCAAGAGTCCGATCGCGAAGAGACCGCGCCAGCCGATATAGGGGGTGACAAAAGCGCCGAGCAGCGCGCCCATGATCGCCCCGATCGGCAACAGCGAGGTGACCAGCCCGCCGACAAAGCCGCGTTTCGAGGTTGGGACGAATTCCTGCACCAGCGGCAGGTCGACCGTGAAGAGGCCAGCGACGCCAAAGCCCACGAAAAAGCGGCAGACACTGAGGAAAATCCAGCCGCCGGCATCGGGTGTAACGGCCATTATGCCCGTCGCCAGCGAGAAATTCAGCGCGGTGATGATAAAGACGGTGCGTCGGCCTATCCGGTCGGCGAGCCAGCCGTAAAACAGCGCGCCCGGAATACCGCCTATCCCCGAGGTCAGCAGGATCATCGCCGACTGGCCATAGGTCAGGTGCCAGGGCCCGACGATAAAGGCGAGCGCGTAGCCGATGAGCCCGAAATCGAAGTAATCCAGCATGTCGCCGATCACTGCCGCGGCGATGATCTTCTTCTGGTTTCCCGTCAGCCGCTGCTGTCGTTCGAGCAGTTCAAGCATGGCGCCCTCCCCGGTTTGCCTCGATGATCGGAGCGGGATGCCGTGCTGGCAATGGCAGGAAGCATGTGCCCCGCGCAGGACCGCACCGCGCGGCTTCGCACTCGGCCGCCGAAAGGTGCCAGGAGGTGCCCCAATTGATCCGGTTGACGCTAGGACCGCCGCGTCTATAAACGCCGCACGCCATAAGACGAAATCGATTGGGAGGACCAAGGATGCCTATGACCCGCCGCCGGATGATCGCCGGCTCCGCGTTCGCTGCGGGTGCGCTTCAGGCCGGCTTTGTTCGCCGCGCCATCGCTGCCGATGCGGAACCGATCCGGGTCGGGTTTCTGCCGGCACTCACCGGTCCCAGTTCCTCTACCGGTATCGCGATCAATCGCGGGATGGCGATGGGAGTCGAGGAGATCAACGCGGCCGGTGGGGTCGGTGGCCGCAAGATCGACCTGATCACCCGCGACACACAGAGCGACCCGACCAAGGCCGTCAATGCCGCGACCGAATTGACCCGGCGCGAGAAGGCGCATGTGATCTTCGGGCCGGTAAATTCTGGTGAGTCGCTGGCGGCGACCCCGCTGATCGCGCGCGATGGCATCCCGCAGCTCGACCCCTGTTGGGTCGACAGCCTAACCGACCCGAAGAAATACCCCCTCGCCTTCCGCAACGCCCCGACCAACCACCAGATCGGCGGTGCCGCCAATCGCTATGTCCTCGAGGTCATGAAGGTGAAGAAGATCGCCGTGATCGGCGACACCACCGGTTACGGCACTTCGTCGGTTGACACCTATGTTGGCATGCTCAACGACGCCAAGGCCGATGTTGTCTACCACTCGACGATCGATGCCGCCAATCCCGACCTGAAGCCGGAAATCCTGCGCATGCAGAGCGCCGGCGCCGAGGTGATCATGCCGTGGAGTGTCAATGCCGGATTCCTCTCGCGCATCATCAACACGCGCAGCGACATGAAATGGGACGTGGCGGTGGTCGGCCAGACCACGCTCGGCTCCGGCCAGACCAAGGCGTTGCTGACCAAGCCGGAGAACTGGGAAAAGGTTTACGCCAACAACTTCCGCAACTGTTCGTATGACGCCTCCGGCAAGTTACCGGCGCGCACTGCCGCCTTTGTCGAGAAACTCAAGACCGCCAAAGTCGAGATGGGCGATACACTGCTGTGGTGGATCGCGATGGGCTACGACGCCGCTCACCTGATCGCCGATACCGTCAAGGCAACGGGCAGTGCGCCCGACCAGATCGCCGGCCATTGGGCATCGCTCAAAGCTTGGCCCGGCGTATACGGCGACCTAACCTGGGGACCTGAGCAGCGCAACGGCTTCCCCGATGAGGAGGTCGTCATGGTGCAGGCGAACTCGTTCGACAGCGGCGCGTTCAAGCTGGCCCCCGGCTACGGCGCCTGAATTCGATGCTTGAATCGATCATCGCCTACGGTCTGGCGATGGGAGCGATCTACGCGCTGATCGGGATCACCTACAACGTGATGTTCACAGCATCCCGCGTGTTCAGCTTTACCGCTGGCATGCTCGGGATGCTGGGCGGCGTGCTCGGGGCGCTGTTCATCCGCAAGCTGGGATTACCGGTGATTGCCGGCTTGGTGCTGGTGTTGGCGGCCGGCGCGGCGATCGGCGTCATCACCGAGATCGTCACGGTGCGGCCGGTGCTGAAGAGCCTCGACCAGCATCTCTACGTGCTGTCGACATTGGCGTTTGCGCTGCTGATCCAGCAATTCACCGCGATCGAGTGGAGCACCGAGCCGCAGCCTTTCCCGCGCCTCCTCGATATTGGGCCGGGCGTGTTCGATCAGCAATTCTGGCTGCCCCTCGCCGCCTGCTTCGCGACCATCGTCGGCCTCGAATTGCTGTATCGCCGTACGCTGGTCGGGCGCGCCTTTCTGGCTATCGCCGAGGATAACTACGCGGCGCGCGCCCTCGGCCTGCCGGAGCAGCGACTGCGCATGGCGAGCTATGCACTTGCCGGCATGATCGGCGTGCTGGCCGGGTTTGCCGGTGGCGAGGTATTGCTGGCATTTTTCGCCAACGCGCCGATGCTGAACTTCTATGGCTTTGTACCGGTCGCGCTCGGTGGCATGGGCAGCAATCGCGGCGCGGTGATCGGCGGGTTTGCCCTGGGTTTATTTCAGCAGGCGGCGAATTTTCTGGTCGGCGGCATCTTTGCCTCGGTCGCCGTCTTTGTCGTGTTCATTCTCGTCCTGCTGGCGCGGCCCGAAGGGTTCGGCGGCGCCCGGGCAGCGCGCCGCGTATGACCGATACCCGTCTGGCCACGACCGCGGTGCCGGTAGGCGAAAACCCACCCCGCGTCGCCGCGCGCCTCGAAGCGCTATGGCCCTATCTGGCGATCGGCGCGGCGGCAGTCGCGTTGCCGTTAACCGGCGATACCTATTGGGGTATCATCGCGACCCGCGCCTGCATCTACTGGATCCTGGTGGCCGGGCTGAACCTGGTGGTCGGGTTTGCCGGGCAGATCGCGATCGGCTGGGTCGCGTTGCTGACGCTCGGCGCATACACCGCGTCGGTGCTTACCGCCGGCACCGCGACGCCCGCCTTGCCGCCTTTCGCGGCGCTGATTGTCGCCGGGGTGGCCGGGGCGATCTTTGGATTGGTCGTCGGCCTGCCGGCATTGCGCTTGCGCACCTTTTATTTCGCGATGACGACCTTGGGCTTTGCGACGATCGTCACGCAGATCGCGCTGGCATGGCAAAGCGTCACCGGCGGCGGCATCGGGGTGCCAGGCCCGGAGTTTCCCGGCTGGTTCTCGACGCCGTGGGGCTTTTACTACCTCTGTCTGGCGCTGGCGGCGATCTGCACCTGGATGACCGCGAACATCGCGGCGAGCCGCTTTGGCCGCTCGCTGATCGCGGTGCGCGACGCGGAGGTGGCCGCAGAGGCCTTCGGCATCTTCCGCCCGACCCTGCTGCTGACGGTGTTCCTGTTCAGCGGCGCTGTTGCCGGGGTCGCCGGCGGCATGTTCGCCTCCTTGCAATCCTACATCACGCCCGACGCCTTCACCTTCGATCTGTCGGTGCTATTTTTCATCGCAATTCTGATCGGGGGGCGCGGCTCGATCATTGGGCCGATGCTCGGCACGATCATCCTGACCGTGTTGCCGGAATTCGCCGCGCCGCTGGTTGCGTGGTCCACCTTCCTCTATGCCGCGCTGTTGCTGCTGATCGTGCTGTTGATCCCAGGCGGCATCGCCGATTTGATCGATTTCAAGAACCGCCGGCCGCTCGAACGCCACCGCGAGATCGCGCCGCGGCCTGAGATGATCGGCCCGCTGATCGGCCATACCGCCGCCGCGAAATCGCTGACATTGGAAAACATCGCGCTGAGCTTTGGCGGGGTGCGGGCGATCGACGGGCTCGACCTCGAAGTCCGGCCCGGCGAGGTGCACGGGTTGATCGGGCCCAATGGCAGCGGCAAGACCACGACCCTCAACGTCATCTCCGGCTATTACGCGCCGGATCACGGCGCCCTGCGGCTCGGCGGCGACACGTTGGCACCGGGCGGCGCGCATCTGCGGGCCGGCCGGCGCATCGCCCGTACCTTCCAGACGCCGCGGCTGATCGGCGCCGCCTCGGTGCTGGAGAATGTGATGATCGGCGGCACGATCGACGGCCACGCTAGCTTTGCCGAGTCGCTGCTGACCCTGCCAAGGCATCGCCGCGACGAACGGGTGTTGCGCGACGCCGCGATGGCAACCCTCACCGCGGTTGGGCTGGAACCTCTGGCCGGCGTGCGGGCCGACCGGCTGCAGCACAGCGAGTTGCGCTTCATGGAAATCGCCCGCGCGCTGATGCTGCGGCCCGATTTTCTAATGCTCGACGAGCCGGCGGCGGGACTGTCGGCCGAGGAGATCAAGCGGCTCGGCACCTTGATTGTCGCGATCACGCGCGCCGGCCCCGGCGTGCTCTTGGTCGAGCACCATGCCGACCTGATCTTCGACATCTGCGATCATGTCACGGTGCTCAATCTCGGCAAGATATTGGCAGCCGGCACCCCGGCGGAAATCCGCTCGCATCGGGAGGTGGTGAGTGCCTATCTCGGCGCCTGAGCCGCTGCTGACAGTCGCCGGATTGTCTGCCGGCTACGGCAAGATCGGCGTGTTGCAGGGCATCGACATGGTGATTGGCGTTAGCGAGGCGGTCGCCCTGCTCGGCCCCAACGGCGCCGGCAAGACGACCTTGTTGCGCGCCATCTCCGGCCTGTTGCCGCGCACCGGCACTCTCCGCTTCAACGGCGCAGATTTCTCGGCGACCGGGCCTGGCGATGCGGTGCGTGCCGGGCTGGTGCATGTGATCGAAGGCCACCGCGTGTTCACGCAGCTCAGTGTGCTCGACAATGTCCTGCTCGCGGGCTACGGCATGAAGCGCAGCGAACTCAACGCGCGGGTCGAGGAGGCGCTGACATTTTTCCCCGAGATCGCCGCCAAACGGGCCGACCGGGCCGGCGCGCTCTCCGGCGGCCAGCAGCAGATGCTGGCGGTGGCGCAGGGGTTGGTGCGGCGGCCGCGGCTGTTGATGCTCGACGAGCCCTCGGCCGGCCTGTCGCCGGTATTGGTCGATCGCGTGTTGACGGCGGCGGCGCAATTGCGCGCCAACGGCACCGCCATCCTGCTGGTCGAGCAACTGATCGAAAAGGCATTGCGCCTCGCCGACCGCGTGTACGCAATGGCGCGCGGCGCGATCGTGCTCGAGGCAAAAACCGACGAACCCGACCTGCCGAACCGGCTGGAACACGCCTATTTCGGCCAGGATGCGGTGGCGCCGCTCGGCGTGTAAAGCGCCGGGCCGCGCGGCTGATCTGATGCGGCGGGCATGATTTTACGTGTCCGCGAGATGGCGTCCCGTCATACTGTTGCCGCCAGTAACCATACTATACTGGGCCGAGAGCCCGAGCGCCGCCTCGCGCGGGAAATGGGCTCCGCTGTATCGGACAGGAGGAATCTCAATGTTCAGCCACATCATGGTCGGCAGCAACGACATCGCGAAGTCGAAGAAGTTTTACGACGCGGTGTTCACCGCGATGGGCGCTCAGGCCGGCACCGAAGACCCTCGCGGCCGCCTGATCTATACGCATAATGGCGGTCGCTTCATGGTCTCGAAGCCGATCGACGGCAAGGGCGCGAACGCGGCCAACGGCGGCACGATCGGGTTCCTGATGGCCGACAGCAAGCAGGCCGATGCCTGGCACAAGGCCGGCGTGGCCAATGGCGGCAGCTCGATCGAGGACCCGCCAGGTATCCGCCAGGGCGCGGCCGGCCAGATGTACCTCGCCTATCTGCGCGACCCCGACGGCAACAAACTCTGCGCGCTCTGCCGCATGTAGCTCCGTTTACTTGTCGTCCCCGCGGAGGCAGAGACCCACGGTCGGGCTTGCAAGTTGAGCGGTGGGTCCCTGCTTTCGCAATGCTTTCGCAGGGACGACAACTTTATGGGTTGGACGGCTGAAGCCGTCAGCCGTTTTCCAGCTTGTAGCGGACCCAGACGGCGCCACCCTCCAATACCTCGCAGCTCGTCAGGGTCATGGCGCGGATCGGCGCGCGGGCGCCGTCGATATCTCCGGAATCGAAGATGCATTCGGCGGCCGAGCCGCCATCGACGGCGGGGCAGATCGCGACACTGATCTCGTCGATCAGCCCGGCGCGCAGGAACGACCCATTCGAGCCGCCACCGCCTTCGAGCAGCAGCCGCTCGATGCCCAATTCGCGGTACAGGATGTCGAGCGCCAGGGCGAGGTCGAGCTGCTCCTTGCCGGCGAAGATGTAGGAGACACCGTCGCCGCGCAGCCCGGCGAGGTGCGCGTCCGACACCTGCTCGGTCAGAATAACGACGATCGGATCGCCGCCGATATCAGAACGGCCCCAGGCGATCTTGCCGTGTGCATCGAGTGCGATGCCATAAGCGGCGGCGCCCTTGTTCGGCATCCAATGCTCGCGTGGAAAACTCGTCGTGGGATCGGCTGGATAGTTTTTTGCCTTGGCGTATTCGCTGCCGGTGACGCGGCCGATCAGCCACGAACCGCCGCCAAGCTGGTCGTGCAATCGCTCGAACAGACCGGGCATGCGGTTCTCTGCAGGGCGCCAGCGGCTGCCGTGCAGGCGCCCGTCGATGCTCGAATTCATGTGGCAGATCACGTAGGGCTTCATCGCTTGCTCCGGCGCGCGGGTCCCGGTGGGTCTAGCCCGGCAAGCGCCAGCCAACCCAGTTGCACAACGCCTCGCCCATCACGAGTTCCAAATCGCGGCCCTTCAGCCACGGCAGTTCCTCGGTGAATACCGTCACGCACTCGCGCCATGAGCACGGCATCCGTGTTATGTCGGTGCCCCAGAAGATGCGGTTGGGCCCGAACGCGTCGAAACACCGGTGCAATGGCTCGTGGAAGCTGCGGAACGGGTAGGAGTCTTCCGCATAGCCGATCTGACCGGTCACCTTGACCGCGACGTTGGGGTGCCTGGCAAGAGCCAGCAGCTGCGGCTGATACTGATAGGCGGCGGCGCCACTGCTGCCCGGCGGCACCGCCATGTGATCGACGATCAGCTTGAGCCCCGGATGCTTCTCGGCAATCTCGCCGACCTTTGGCAGGAACAATGCGGCCGCCAGCGCTACCGGCACGCCGGCCTTTTCCGCGGCGGGCCACAGCCAGTCCATCGTGCCGTCGGTCATCCACTCGCGCTTGTGGCGGTCGTTGAAGTAGAAGCGCAGGCCGAGCATGCCGTGCCGCTGCTTCCAATTCGCCACCAGCTCCGGCCCCTTCGGGTCGTCGAGGTAGAACCAGCCCATAATGGCAAAGCGGTCGGGGTATTGCTTCACGGCCGCGAGCGCCAGCTCGTTAGAGTCGGGGTCCCACAGCACCGGGTGCACCAGCGCGCGATCGACGCCGGCCGCATCCATCGCCGCGATCGCCTGCTCGGCGGAAAACGGCTGCTGTTGATGTTGTGGGGAAGGTGTCCCCTTCTCCCAGAGATGAATCTGGCCATCGACGATCAGCATCTGGTGTTTCCCTTATCCCGTGTGTTGTTCAGCGCTTAGGATACGCCGATCGTGGGACGCGCCAGTAGCGCTCAGACCGAGCCCGGGAGATGCGCGATGCGCCTGCCTCACCGATGCGATGACTGACCGATGCGTTTAACGGATGAGGCCGAGGCGATGCTGCGCGGCGCGATGGGGCCGGCGCGGCAATGGGCGATGCAGCACCAGCAGCGCGTCGGCACCTATTTCGCGGCGCCCGATCTCGTCAAGGTCGGGCAGGCGCACATGATGGCCGACACGGAGTCGCTCGGTGAGGCTGGGATCGCCTTTATCGAGGGCTTGGCCGCGATGCCGGAGGCCGAGCGCCGGGTGCGCATCCCGACGATTACCGATCCGCGCGGCACCGATTTCGCCGCCGCCGCGCGGCTCAAGCAGCAGGATTGGATGATCGCGCTGGAGCGGCGCGCCATCGCCGCGTTCGAGGCGCTGGGCATCCTGATGACCAATACCTGCATCAACTATCAGACGATCATGCCGCCGGTGAAAGGCGAGCATGTCGCCTATGGCGACACCGGCGTGGTGATCTATTGCAACTCGGTGCTCGGCGCCCGCTCCAATTTCGAGGGCGGGCCGTCGGCGCTCGCGGCCGGTCTGACGGGGTATACCCCGCGCTACGGATTTCATCTCGATGCGCAGCGTCGCGGCTCGTTACTGGTCGAGCTGAATTGGACACCGGAGGCGTTGCACGAATGGGGCGCGCTGGGCGGGGTGATCGGCCGATTGGCCGGCGATTACTGGCGGGTGCCGGTGATCGTCGGGCTCGATCGCGTGCCGAATTCCGACGAGCTCAAGCATTTCGGCGCGGCAATGGCGAGCTTCGGCTCGGTCGCGATGTTCCACATGCCCGGCGTGACGCCGGATGCCCCCGCTCTCGCCAATGCGTTCGATGGAACTCCGCCGTCGGCACAGAAAATCGGCAGGAGCGATGTCGAGGCGCTGCTGGCGTCGTATGCCGAGGGCGCAGACGCGGTTGATGTGGTGGTGTTCTCCGCGCCGCAGCTGTCGCTAATCGAATTGCAGATGGTGGCCGACCTGCTCGAGGGGCGGCAGGCGAAAGTGCCGCTGCTGGCGATCACCAGCCCACAGGTAAAGCCTGATGCCGACCGCATGGGACTGACGCAGCGCATCGAGGCCTCGGGCGCCATGCTGCTCCAGGGCATGTGCTTCTACCAAAGCTATGCCCGCGAACTCGCCGAGGCCAATGGCTGGCGCCGCCTCGCCACCCCGTCGGCGAAGCTCACCAATATCTTGGGCGGTTATGGCTATCGCCCGGTATTGCTGTCGATGGAAGCCTGTGTCGAGGCCGCCTGTACCGGGAGGCTTGCATGAACGTCGTCAGGGAATTCACTGCCACCGCGGCGATGGGCGAGAAGATCCGCGGCCGGGCGCTGGTCGCCAATGACGGCTTCTCCGCGCGTTACGACCTCGATCGCGTCACCGGCACCTTCTCGCGGCCCGAGCATAAGCTGCATGGCCGCTCTTATCTTGGGATGGTCCTGGTGCTCGACCGCGCCAAGGGCGGCGTCGCGACCGCCTGGATGCTCAACGAGATGGCGGCGCGCGAGGTGATGCCGGCGGCGCTGGTGCTCAATACAGTAAACCCGATCATGGTGCAGGGTGCCGCCTTCGCGGGCACGACACTGATGTCTGGGTTTGCCGAGGACATCACCCGTGCCGTGCCCGATGGTGCGCTGATCGAACTCGACCCGCACGCGAAGCCTCCGGTGTTGCGCATCCTCGGCGAGCCTGAAACCGGGGCATGACTGTCTGCGACATGGCGGGATACGATGGGCAGTGCTTCGGAGGGTCGGGATGGAATTCGGCATTTTTCATGAGTTTCTGACGACGCAAAGCGGGTCGCAGCAGGAGGCGTTCCGCAACTCATTCGCACAGATCGAGGCGGCCGAACGCTGGGGCCTGGACGCCGTGTGGCTCGCCGAGATTCACATGAATCCCACCCGCTCTCTGCTGACCGCGCCACTGACCGTCGCGGCGGCGATCGCGGCGCGTACCGAACGGATCAAGATCGGCACCGCCGTGCAGATTCTGCCGCTGGGCCACCCGCTGCGGCTGGCGGAGGAAACCGCCACGATCGACCAGATCAGCAATGGTCGCTTGATCTTCGGGGTCGGCCGCAGCGCCTTTCCGCGCGCCTACAACGCCTATGGCATCTCTTATGAGGAAAGCCAGGACCGCTTCGCCGAAAGCCTCGACATCATCAAAAAGGCCTGGACCGAGCCGGTCGCCTCTTATCGCGGCCGCTATCACAGTTTTGACGAGTTCACTTTGGTGCCGCGCCCGGTACAGCAGCCGCATCCGGAAATCCGCATCGCCGCGAGCCAGCACGACACCTACGCCGCGATCGGCGAACTCGGCTACCCACTGTTCTCGGCGGTGCGCGCCAGCCCGCTGACCGAGCTGGCCTATCACACCGAGGCCTACCGCAATGCCTGGCGGGGCGCCGGTCATGCGGGCGAGCCGCGCGCCTATCTGCAGGTGCCGATCTATGTCGCCGCGACGCGTGAGGCGGCGCTGGACGGCGCCCGCGAGGGAATGATGCGATTTGCGACCTATCGCGCTGATCTGATCCGTGGCCCGCTCAGCTACGAGGCGGTGTTGCGGGAGAAATGCATCGCCGGAACGCCGGAGATGGTCATCGCCCGCATCGCCGAACTGCGCGATACGGCGCAAATCGACGGTATCTCGGCGGAGATCAACCCCGGCAGCCTGTTGAGCCATGAGCAGGTCATGGCCTCACTAAAGCTCTATGCACAAGAAGTGATTCGCGCGTTTTACTCGTCAGCCAACTAAAACAGGCTCACCAGGAAGCGGGCGGCGACCAGCAGGAGGAAGAGGCCGAAGGCGACCTCCAGCCAGCGCTTCGGCAGCCAATGCGCCAAACGAACACCATAGGCGGCGGTGAAGCTCGATAATGGCGCAATCAGCAGCACGCCGAGTGCGGACACAAAGCCCAGCGAGAAGACCGGCATCTGTCCCTGGTGCGGCCAGCCCGCCAGCACGTAGCCGATCGTACCGGCGATCGTGATCGGGACACCGACACCCGCCGAGGTCGCCACCGCGTTGCGCAATGGCTGGCCATAGAGGGTCAGCACGAAGTTCGACAGCGACCCGCCGCTGATCCCCATCAGCGACGAACACAGGCCGAGCAGAAAACCATAGAAGTTCATCGCGGCGCGGCCCGGCAGATGGTCGCTCACGCGCCAGTCATCGCGCCCGACGAGCGCCTTGGACGCGATGAACACGGCAAAGACGACGAACGCGATCGTGAAGACGCTGGCGGGCGCGAACGCAGCCGCGATCGAGCCGAGCGCCACGCCGATGATCGCCGGAGCGGCCCAGGTACGCACCACCCCCGGCAGGACCGCACCCCGCGCGGAGTGCGCCCGGTAGGAGCGGATCGTGGTCGGCACGATGATCGCGAGCGAGGTGCCGATGCAGAGCTGCATCCGAACGTCAGGCGGTACCCCGAGAATGCGGAACACCTCAAAGAGCACCGGGACGATAATCGCACCGCCGCCGATCCCGAACAATCCCGCGAGAATGCCGGTGATGCCGCCCGCGACAAGGATCGCCAGCGCGAGCCAGAGCGCCTCGTTAAGCGGAATATGCAGCACGCCGTCGGCACCTCAACCTGACCACCGGGCTCGCGAACGAGAGCCCCGGTCGGCCTCCGGTTCCGGATGGCCGAACCCTCCGACAATGCGATTGAGTGATGATGCTAATCTCCCTCCCGGTGCTAGCATCGCGCGGCACGGGCGGCGGAGTGGCGATGTGAAGCTGTATCTACTGTATTATGTCGCGACCGGGATTGTCTTTCTGGGTGTCGACGCCGTGTGGCTCGGGACCATGGGCAACAGTCTCTACCGGCCATTGCTGGGCGATCTTTTGCTCGAGAAGTTTCGCCTCGCCCCGGCCATTGCGTTCTACGTGATCTACATCGCCGGAATTATCTTTTTCGCGACCTCGCCCGCAATCGCGGCGGGGCGATGGTCGGTGGCGCTGCTCAACGGCGCCATTCTCGGGTTTGTCGCCTATGCCACGTACGACCTGACAAACCAGGCGACACTGCGCTCGTGGTCGGTGACCATCACCATTCTTGATCTGTGCTGGGGCACCTTCGTCACCGCGGTTTCGGCGACCCTCGGGTATCTGATCGCCGGAGCTATCGTCCGGGCGACGTCTGGCTAGTCACCTCGCGCGCCGCTCGCATTGGCGAAGGCGATACCGACAAACGCGCTCAAGGTCAGTACGCTGAAGGCGTTGAGCCCGAACAGCCGGATATATTCGTCGCTGGAATAGAGATGCAGCGGGGCGCCATAGCGGCCATGCAGACCGAGGTAAACCGCGAGGCCGAGACCGACGAGAGCGAACATCACCCCGCGTTCCGCGCGCCGGAACAATAAGGCCGCGATCGTGACGCAGGGGCCGAGAAACAGCTCGACCCCCGAGGCATCGCCAAACGCCTTGGCGCTGACGACGGTGTTGGCAAACCCGGTTAGCGGCAACAGCGCCCGCCCGACTACCGGATTACGTCGCGCCACCGCCGGCACCGCGGCAAAGAACGGGGTCGACAGAAAGGTCAGGAACGACACGGCGATGTCATGGCCGACCACGAAATACAGGTAGAGCGGGTAAAACGGCTGGTTCCAGACGACAACGATTGCGATCAGGTTGCCGGCCGCGACGCGCGGATCGGGATGATCGATATAGCGCCGCACGGCCTCCCACGGCGCCATCGTCTAGGCTGATCCCACCGGCCGCAGCCGGTAATGGCTGACGCCCCACTCCTCGCCGCCCCCATGACCGAACAGCCCGGCCGTGGCGAGCAGAAACAGCCGCCAGCGGCGGCCCCAGACCGCAGCCTCCGCACCATAGGTTGCGGCGAGGATGCGGTCGATCTCCGAGCGGCATGCATCGAAATTGGCCAGCCAATCCCGCGCGGTGCGCTGATAGTGCCGGCCATTCCAACGCCATTCCTGCTCGACCGCGAAAAGGTCATCGAATTGCCGGATCAGCCCGTGGCTCGGCATGATGCCGCCGGTAAAGAAATACCGCGCGATCCAGTCGGTCGGGTCGCGATGATCAAAGCGATAGGGCTGGGTTCGATGCGCGAAGACGTGCAGGAGCAGGCGCCCATCCGGCTCCAGCCACGAGCGGACCCGGCCCAGCAGCGTCTGCCAGTTCGCCATGTGCTCGAACATCTCCACCGAAACAACCCGGTCGAACCGGGCGGTGGGCTCAAACGCATTCATATCGGCGGTGACGACAGTGACGTTGTGGAGCCCGCGCCGCGTCGCTTCGGCTTTGATAAATTCGCGCTGGCCGCGGGAGTTCGATACGGCGGTGATTGCCGCGCCGCGATAGCACTCGGCCATGAACAGGGTGAGCGACCCCCAGCCGCAGCCAAGCTCGAGGACCCGCTGCCCGTCGGCGATGCCGGCATGCGCCACGGTGTCCTCGAGAGCGTGCATTTCGGCCTGGTCGAGGGTGGTGTGCGCGTCGTCATAGAGACAGCACGAGTATTTGCGGCGTGGCCCCAGCATCAGGCTGAAGAATTCAACCGGCACCTCGTAATGCTGGCGGTTGGCCGCATCGGCGTGTTCGGCGATCGGATAGGCGGCCATCGCCGCCGCGAAGGCCTGCTCCTCGCTCGGCGGGGTCGCCGCGCGCAAGCGACGCGAACGGCCCACCAGCAGATCGATGCCGAGCCGGGTCACCGGATCGGGTAGCGGCGTTCGCTCGACGACACCGATCGCGGCGGCGATGAGGTTCACGACGGCTCCATTCGATTGGCGCGCTGCGGCCCCGGCCAGAACGCATTGACCCTCGCCTGGTAGGCGCGGAAGGCAACGCCGCGCGACCGCAGCATATGGGCTTCCAACGGCGGAATGCCGGAAGCGTGGACCAGCAGCAGATACATCAGGATCGGTCCGGAAAGCGCCAGCCAGCCCCAGGCGTAACCAGGGCCGATCGCGATCACCCCATAGGCCAGCCAACCGAGCCACTCGAAGAAATAATTGGGGTGACGCGACATACCCCACAGCCCGACATCGCAAACCTTGCCGTGGTTCGTCCGGTCGCGGCGAAATCGAGTCAATTGCTGGTCGGAGACCGCCTCACCCCCGATCGCAACGACGATCAGCAACACGCCGATCGCATCGCCGACACGCCAGTGCGGCGCCGGGTTGTGCGCCGCGACCAGCATCGACACCGCGAGCACGAAGGCACAGGCAGCCTGGATCTGCAGAAATAGAAACAGGCGCTGGCGGAACGCCGCTCCCCATTCGTCGCGCAATTGCGCATAGCGCGGGTCGTCGCCGCCACCCAGCGTGCGCCGCGTGATGTGCCAGCCCAGCCGCAGCGCCCAGGTCGCCCCCAGCACCGCTACCAGAATCTGGCGTGCCGTCGGCTCGCCCGGCGCCAGCGGCACCAACGCGGCGACGACGCCGGCCCCTCCGATGGCAAACGACCAGATCGCATCGATCCAGCCGGAGCGGCCGCTGCGCAATGCGACACTCCAGGCTCCCATCATTACCAATGACAGTGCGACGGCAATCGCGACCAGCAGAGTGCCGATGGTCACCGCGGTGTCGCCGCCAGCATCGGCGCGTCAGGCAACGAGGTGCCGCCGGTCACTTCCTCAACAAAGTCGGCGGTATCGCGCAGTACCGGGATGAACGGTCGTAATGGGGCGGCGAACCCGCCGATCAGTAAGCGGTGGCCAATTCCAGGATAGATCTGCACCGTCGCGGCGTCGCCTCGTTCGCTCACGCGCTTCGCCAGCCGGCTGGCATTACCGGGATCGACCACATCGTCGGCATCGCCGGTAATGAGCAAGGCTGAGGGTGCGCCGCGTTCGACGAAGTTGATCGGCTGGCTCGCCGGCCGCTGATCGGGGGCGCCGAAGATGATCTTCAGGGTTTCGTCGTGCAGCGGCAGAAAGTCATACGGGCCGGCCAGCCCGACAAGTCCGCGAATATCGCGGTTGGGGTCGAGACCGGTGCGTTCGAGCCATTGCCTGTCATAGGTCAGCATGGCCGCGATATGCCCGCCGGCCGAGTGGCCCATCAGCACCATGCGGGAGGGATCGCCACCGAACGATGCGGCGTGATCGTGCGCCCAGCGAACTGCCTGCGCACCATCGTCGAGAAACCCGGGGAAGCGCACCTCGGGATAGACACGATAATCGGGGATCACGGTCACAATGCCGCGCGCCGCCAATGCCGCGCCGACAAAGCGATAGATAGCCTTGTCGCCCTCCTGCCAATTGCCCCCATAGAAGAACACGACGACGGGCGCGGCATTGGCCGAACTGGGCGCGTATACGTCGAGCCCATGGCGCGGCCCCGGTGCGTAGGCGATGTCTGTCGTCACGCGGTAGCGGCCCACCAGCGCCAGCACATTCAACACGCGGACCGGCGACAAGACCATCAGGACGACCCCGAAAATCAGCATTAACGCAGCGCCCGCCAGCGCGATCGCCGCACCACGGCCGGTCCGGGCGCCCGATGTGGCGAACCCAGGGTTTCGTGTCTGGTTCTCGGAAACACTCATCGGTCATAATATGGACCGAGACCGGAAATGGTTGCACCTCGCTCTCGGAAATTGACGCTCTGACCCACCCAGAAGTTTTTCGCGACGCGATTCCGCTCGGCGCTGACGCGGCGAAGCCGCTGCGCATTGCCGTCATCGGCTCGGGCATTTCCGGGCTGTCGGCGGCGTGGCTGCTGGCACAGCGGCACAGCGTCTCCGTGTTCGAAGCCGACGATCGCATCGGCGGTCACAGCAACACGGTCGATGTCGGACCGTTGCCGGTGGACACCGGATTCATTGTCTACAACGAGGCGACCTATCCGAACTTGACGGCGCTGTTCCACCATCTCGACGTTACGACCAAACCGTCCGAGATGTCCTTTGCCGTCTCGCTCGACAATGGCCGGTTCGAATATTCCGGGACAAATCTGGCGGGGCTGTGCGCACAGCCGCGCAATCTCGTGCGCCCGCGCTTCTGGTCGATGTTGTCCGATCTGCTGCGCTTTTACCGCGAGGCGCCGCGCGATATGGCTGGGATCGGCCTAGCGAGCCTCGACGATTACCTCGATGCGCATCGCTATGGCTCGGCGCTGCGCGATGATCACCTCTATCCGATGGCAGCGGCGATCTGGTCGACGCCGGCCACCGAAATCGGCCGGTACCCGGCGGCCTCCTTCATCCGCTTCTGCGACAATCACGGTCTGCTGCAAATCAGCCGACGGCCGATCTGGCGCACCGTCGATGGCGGCAGCCGCGCCTACATCGCCCGACTAACCGAGACGTTCGCGGACCGTATCGCGATCCAACGCGGCATTTACGGCGTGCACCGCTCGGCGGGATCGATCGAGCTTACGGACGTGACGGGTGCGGTGCAAACCTTCGACCACGTCGTCATTGCCACCCATGCCGACCAGGCGCTGACCATGCTGAGTGACGCCAGCGCGCGGGAACGTCGCTTGCTGGGTGCCTTTGGCTATACCGAAAATGTGGCGGTATTGCACAGCGACCCGGCCTGGATGCCACGGCGGCGGCGCGCCTGGGCCAGCTGGAACTACATTTCGGGACAGCGCGGTGCATCCAAGCATCTTTCGGTTACGTATTGGATGAACCGCCTGCAGAGCCTCCCCGATGAGCCTGAATTGTTCGTGACCCTCAATCCTGAGACGGAGCCGCGCGCCGATCTGACGATCCGCCGCGAGACCTATCACCATCCGCTGTTCGATACGGCAGCGCTAGCGGCGCAGAGAGAGCTGTGGTCCTTGCAGGGCCAGCGCAACACGTGGTTCTGCGGCGCCTATTTCGGAGCCGGATTTCACGAGGACGGATTGCAGGCCGGACTTGCCGTCGCCGAGGCGCTCGGCGGGGTGAAGCGACCGTGGACAGTAACTGGCGAATCCGATCGCATCGTCGTGACGCCCGGTTCCGTCGCTGCTATCGGGCAGCACGAGACATGAGCGATCCCACCTCCGCACTTTACGTCGGTGCGGTAATGCATCAGCGGCTGCGGCCACGGCGGCACCGCTTGCGCTATCGCGTGTTCTCGCTGCTGCTCGATCTTGATGAACTCGACACGGTAGCGGGGCGGTTGCGGCTGTTTTCGCGCAATCGCTTCAACCTGTTCAGCTTCTTCGATCGCGATCACGGCAATGGCAGCGGCACGCTGCGGGAGCAGGTCGAAGGCCGCTTGCGCGCAGCCGGTATCGAGCCCGATGGCGGCGCTATCCGCCTGCTTACGATGCCGCGCCTGCTCGGCTATGCCTTCAACCCGCTCAGTGTTTTCTTCTGCTATCGCCGCACAGGCAGCCTCGCGGCGATCGTCTATGAGGTCAGCAACACTTTTGGCGAGCGCCACAACTACCTGATCCCGGTGCACGAGCACGACGGCGCGGGCACGATCCATCAGGAATGCGACAAGCGGTTTTTCGTGTCGCCCTTTCTCGACATGGACATGGTGTATTTGTTCCGGGTGATCCCGCCTGGCCAGCGCATCGGGATCGCCATATCAGGACGCGACGCCCAAGGCCCGATCATCATCGCCTCGCTGTTCGCCAAGCGCACGCCGTTGACCGATGCCTGCCTGGCGCGGGCTTCTGTCACCTTCCCGCTGCTGACGCTCAAGGTCATCGCCGGCATCCATTGGGAAGCCCTGCGCATCTGGCTGAAGGGCACCCGGCTGCGAACCCGCCCTCCCCCGCCTGCGCCATCGGTCACATTGGGTCGCGCGATCGACCCCAGGAACTCCGCCGCCCATGTCGCTCGATAGCCAAGGTAACACGGACATTCTCGGCAGCGGCCGCCCCGGCCGGCGCCGCGGGCTCGTCGCGCCGCTGTTGCGGCGCCTGTTGTCCGGGATCGATGCGGGGCGCCTCACTGTCGTGACCCCGTCGGGGCAGCGGATCGAGCACCGCGCCTTGCAGGATGGCCCGGAGGCGCTGTTGGTGCTGCATAGCTGGCGGGCGCTGCGCCGGGTCATCATTGGCGGCGATGTCGGTTTTGCCGAAGCCTACATGGCCGGTGAGTGGACAACTCCGGACCTGTCATCGCTGATCGCCGTGGTGGCGAAGAATTGCGATTACCTTGAACGCGCGATCCTCGGCTGGGTGCCCTTGCGCGCGTTCAACCGCCTGCTGCATCTGCGCAACCGCAACTCCAAAGCCGGCAGCCGGCGCAACATCGCCTTCCACTACGACCTGGGCGATGATTTCTATCGGCTGTGGCTTGACCGGAGCATGACGTATTCGTCGGCGCTGTTCGACGATCCGGCGCAGTCGCTCGAAGAGGCACAGCTGGTCAAGCAGGCGCGGATCATGGAGCTGCTTCAGCTCGAAGGCGGCGAACGCGTACTGGAGATTGGCTGCGGCTGGGGGTCGCTCGCGACGCGGCTCGCGGCGGGTGGCGCCCGAGTGACGGCCCTCACCTTGTCGCAACGCCAATTCTCCCACACGCAAGCCCTCGCCGCGACCCACGGTGTCGCGCCGAGCGTCGAGACGCGGCTTGAGGATTATCGCGACAGCACCGGGACGTTCGACCGCATCGTCTCGATCGAGATGCTCGAAGCGGTCGGCGAACAGTATTGGCCGGTCTATTTCGCGACCCTGCGCGAGCGGCTGAACGCCGGCGGTCGGGCAGTCTTGCAGGTCATCACAATCGCCGAGGAGCGCTTCGACAATTACCGCCGGGGCGTCGATTTTATCCAGCGCTATATCTTCCCCGGCGGCCTGTTGCCGACCAAGGATCTCATCACGCATCACGCCAGCCAGGCCGGACTCACGCCGGTCTCAACGATCCCTTTCGGCGCCAGCTATGCCGCTACGCTGGCGGAATGGCGCCAACGCTTTCTCGCGGCCTGGCCGGAAATCGAGCAGCTGGGCTTCCCGCCGTCGTTTCGGCGGCTCTGGCAATACTACCTCGCCTATTGCGAGGCCGGCTTCCGCACCGGCCTCCTCGACGTGGCCTTCTACGTCCTGACGGGCTGAGATCTGCGTCAGTACCAGCCGCCTGACCGGGCGGTCAGGGGAGCTGCGTTCCCTCCTCGGCGACCGCCTTCTTGACGGCCGGGCGCGTCAGCATGCGCTGCCGGTGTTCGACCACACGCGGCAGTTTCCCGGTGTCGACCCCGTCGCCTTCGAGCCACGTCGAGATCGTAAACAGGTAGGGATCGCAGATCGTGTACCGCTCGCCCATCACCCATGGGCCTTTCAGCATCTTGCGTTCGATCAGCTCATAGCATTCCGTCATCGTCGCCGGGACTTTGCGCTTCATCGCCTCGACCGCGCCGGCATCGTCGACCCAGCGGGTACCGCGGCGGCCATGCGCGTGCGCGACATGCACGGTGGCGCACAGATAGCTGTTGAACTCCTGCAATTGGGCGAGCTGGAACGGGTTTGACAGCGGCGCCAGTTCGGCGGCCGGAAAGCTCTGCGCGACAAACACCAGCAGCGCCGGTGTTTCGGTGAGGATGCCCTGGTCTGTCACCAATGCCGGGACGCGCCCTTTCGGATTGACCGCTAAATATTCCGCGGTTCGCTGTCCTTGTGTGGCGAAATCGAGCCGCATCGCCTCGTAGGACGCATCAGCTTCCTCCAGCGCGATATGGGTGGCCAGGGCGCAGGTCCCCGGAGCGTAATAGAGCTTCAGCATCGCTTATCCTTTCGAAGGGCGCAGGCACGGGTGCGCTATTTTGCGCGCACTTTGTACCAGGGGTGCGGATTGCCCGGCACCGTGACGCGCAGTGTGTAGACCGAGGTATGGGCGCAGCAGAACAGGGTTTTCATGTCCGGGCCGCCAAAGGCGAAATTGACCGCCTGCTCCGGAAATCTGATGACCCCGATCCGCTCGCCATCCGGCGCGATGACCCAGATGCCCCCCGGGCCGGTGCAATAAACCCGACCCAGCGTGTCGACCTTCAGCCCATCAGGGATGCCGGGTTCGGTACCCTCGTTGAGGTCGGCGAAAATGCTGCGGCTGCGCATATTGCCCGCGCTGTCGAGACGGATCGCATGGATATATTTCGACGAGCGGGTATTGGCGACATACATCGTCTTCTCATCCGGCGAGAGCGCCAGCCCGTTCGGGTATTCGCAAGGCGCCAGCACGCTGAGACTGCCATCGGGCGCGTAGCGATAGACGGCGGCGCCATCCCACAGGTTGTTGTCGCCTTCCGGGCCGGGAATCTCGCGTTCGAGATAGGGGCGCCGCTTGTCGGGGTCGGTGAAATAGAGGCAGCCGTTGGAGTGACAGATCACGTCGTTCGGGCGGTTGAAGCGGCCGCCCTGGTAGTTGTCGACGAGGGTTTCGACCTTGCCATCCGGCCCCATGCGGGTAACGCGACGGTCATCGCCCTCGCACACGATCAGCCGTCCCTGCAGGTCGAAGGTGGTGCCGTTGCCGCCGATCGTGGTCCGCACCAGCTCCGGCTGCTGGCCGGGCTTCAACCGATGCAGATGATTGCGGCGCAGATCAACGAAGTACCAGAAATCATCGGGATGCCAGAGCGGCCCCTCGGTGAAGATAAAGCCGGTCGCGAGCCGCTCGGGCTCGGTGGTTTCGAGCACGTCGGGTAGGTAATTGTCGGACATGGAGGGCTCCTGCTTGAGCGATTGACCGGGTATGCGGGTGACGCGTGCTAGGCCCAGTGCGAAATGGCGGCGGCGATAAGCCGATTGAGCGCCGCCAGATCCATCTTGTGATCGGTTTCGTTGCTGACCGCGACAGCGAGGCGATGCCGGCGCAGGATAAAGATACGCTGATCGGACGCGCCCGACGCCCAGGCCGTATCCGGCGGCAGGTCGGGGAAGAGCCGGTCGGTGTTGGTACGGAAACAAGCGGCGTAGCTGGTGCCGGTATGGGTCGCGGTCAGCGCGTAATCCGCCCAGCCCGGCGGCAATAGCGGCTCGCCGTCCCACAGCCCGTTCTGCAGGTAGAGCACGCCGAGCTTGGCGTAATCGCGCAGCGTCGCGAAGCCGGCGCCCGAGGCGATCAGGTTGCCGGCGATGTCGGCCGAGTGCTGATAGCTCGCCATGCCCAGCCGGTCGATCAGCAGCCCATATAGCGTCTCGCAATATGGCAAGCCGCGTGTTTCGATGCGGTCCCGGATAATCGAACCCAGCACGTTGAGGCCGCTATTGATGTAGCGGTAGACCGCGCCGGGGACAGTCGCGACAATCGAGCGTTGCGCTGCCTCGAACGCGTCGCCGGCATCCTGGTAGACCGCGCTGTTCTCGAAGCCGAGCGTCACGTTGCCGTCGCCATGCGACACCGGAAAACCCAGCCCGGAGCGCATGCGCAACAGATGGTCGGTTGTGATCAGATGGTGGATCGAGCGCGGGTCGCGCCACAGCGGTGCTGGCGCCGCGTCATAGACCGAGCCAAGCCACCCCTCCTGGACAAGGCGGCCGATCACGGTGCAGGTGATCGCCTTGGTCATCGACCAGCTCGGGGTTACCCGTTCCGGTGAGCCGAACACGCTGTAGCGCTCGCACAGCACGCGCTCGGGCGTGGCGATCAAGACGCCATAGGCACCGGCTGAGCTGGTGAAGAACGCATCCAGCGCAGAGGCAACTGCGGCGGGCGGCGGTGGTGGCGGTTCGACGGCATCGCCGAGCGGCCAGGCTCGGCCCGGAGCGGCCGCGCGGCGCGATATGGGCTGCGGATCGAACTGCGGCCCGCTTTGCGATCCCAGCACGATGCTGCCATATCCCGGCCGTGCCAGTGCGCCCGCGACGACCGGCTCGCCAAAGCCGGCATCATGCCAGCGGACGGTGACGCGGCGATCGGCATCGTTCATCTCGATCGTGATGTCGCCGCGCTGGTGGGCTGCCGTGAGTTCCTCCTGCCCGTCCGGTGCCGCGCGAAACTGGAGGCCACCCGGCGCGACCGCCGGACGCCAGCGGAAGTGACGCTCGGCGGTCGCGCGGTCGAGGCCGCTGACATAGCGCATATCGGTCAGGCGCTTGGCGGCGAAGTTGACGGTGCGCTGGCGCAGGGCACGCGGCGAGGCCTCATAGACCAGCGGATCCGGCGGAAAATCGCCGAATGGCTGCGGCGTGCGGTCAAAGTAAGGTTCAACCGGTAATGGCGCTTCCCGCTGATCGCGCATTCGCCCTCTCCTTCCGCGATGGTTTCGCCAGGGTGGCGCTTTCGCGCGCGCACGGCAATTGCGCGATGCGGTGCAAGCCCGCCTTGACGCAAATAGTGGGTTCTTTTAAGCGACCGGCGTGCCTAGGTTCACGCAGCCGCGGATATTTGCCGCCGAAAGGGCTGGGGTTTGGCTGGGTCGCTTTGCCCGCTTTGCGGACGACCGTTACTGGATGGCACGTTCAACGACCATCATCTCGTTCCGAAATCGAAGAAGGGAAAGGAAACTGTGCGCCTCCACAGGATGTGCCACGCCCTGATCCACGCCACCTTCTCGGAAAAGGAACTGGCGCAGCACTACAACACGATCGAGGCGCTGTTGCAGCACGACGCCGTCCGGACATTCGTTGCCTGGGTCGCGACCAAACCCGCCGCCTTCCACGTGAGAACGCGGCGGCGCAAGTAGCAAGCGCCACACAGGCCAGTCGCTGAGGGTGGCACGGCTATTGCTGCGGGTGGTGACACTCGCGGAGTTGGCTGATGATGGATATCGGCGTCTTCATTCCGATCAATAATAATGGATGGATCATCTCGGCCACGTCACCACAATACATGCCGAGTTTCGAGCTCAACAAACGCGTGGTTCTACTTGCCGAGCAAAACGGGCTCGACTTTGCCCTATCGATGATCAAGTTGCACGGGTTCGGGGGTAAGACCGAGTTCTGGGACCACGGTTTGGAGAGTTTCACGTTGATGGCCGGGTTGGCCTCGATCACCCGCCGCATCAGGCTCTATGCCTCGACCGCGGTGTTGACGATACCGCCCGCCATCGTCGCCAGAATGGCCGCCACGATCGCCGATATTTCCGGCGGGAGGTTTGGTGTCAACATCGTCTCTGGCTGGCACAAGATCGAATACAGCCAGATGGGGCTGTGGCCCGGCGATGACCATTTCGGCAAGCGGTATGACTACAGCACTGAATATGTGCGCATCATGCAGGAGCTGTGGACGAGCGGACACAGCGACCTCAAGGGCGAGTTTTTCCAGATGGATGCCTGTAAGCTGAGCCCGCGGCCAGCCGAACCCATCAAGCTGGTGGCGGCCGGGCAAAGCGATCGCGGGATGGAGTTCGCGGCGCGCTACTGCGACTTCAATTTCGCTCTCGGCGAGGGTGTCAATGAGCCGACCAAAGCAGCCTCAGTGCCCGCCCGCATGCTGGCGCACGCGCAGAAAGCCGGCCGCGATGTCGGCAGCTATATGCTTTACATGATCATCGCCGACGAAACCGATGCCGCTGCGATGGCGAAGTGGGAGTCGTACAATGCCGGTGCCGACCGGGACGCCCTCGCCCATCTGCTCGGGAAGGCGGCGGAAGATACCGCGCCCTCCGACACTTCGATGGCGAGCGCGATTCAGCGCGCGGAATTGCCGATCAACTTCAACATGGGAACGCTGGTCGGCTCGTACGCGCGTGTGGCCGCGATGCTCGACGAGGCGGCCACCATGCCCGGCGTCAAAGGCATCATGCTGACCTTTGACGATTTTATCCAAGGCATGGAGGATTACGGCAGCCGCATCCAGCCCTTGATGCGGTGCCGCCAGCACATCTCGACGTCGCAGGTCGATCGTGCCGCCGCGGGGTAACCGGACAATTCCGCTCTCTCGAACCCGATAGGGTATCGGTCCTCCGGCACGCTGTCACACGCCTCCAGCGCGTCTCGCAGCGCATTGCGGGCATCACTCGTGAACGCCGGCCTTCTGGATGATGCCGCCCCATTTGGCCGACTCGTCATGCATGTATGTAATGAATTGGGCTGCTGTGTCGCCGGCCGGGTCGAGACCCTGCGCCGCGAGACGATGCTTTACGCTGTCATTGGCGAGCGCATCGTTGGCCTCCTTGTTCAGCCTGCCAACAACATTGGCCGGCGTCTTGCCCGGGGCGTAAAGGCCGTACCAGGTATTGGCCGAATAGCCCGGATAGCCTTGCTCGGCGACCGTCGGCACATCGGGCATCGAACTGGCACGCATCTCGCCGGTGACGGCGAGTACCCGCAGCTTGCCGCTTTTGACGAAGGGCAGCACCAGCCCGATATCGGCGAATGCGACATCGATCTGGCCGCCCATCAGATCGACCAATGCCGGCGACAGGCCCTTATAGGCGATGTGGGTCATGTCGATACCGGCCATGCTCTTGAACAATTCGGTTGCCAGTTGCGGCGAGCCGCCGATCCCGGAGCTGCCGTAATTCAACTGGCCCGGCTTCGATTTGGCTAGCTCGACAAGTTCCGCCAGCGTATGCGCCGGCAGGTTTGGATTTACAGCGACCGCGAAGGGGCTCGACGCGATCAAGGACACCGGCACGAAATCGTCCAGGCTCCTGAAGCCGGCGCGGTCCTGGCCATAGAGCAGCGGCGCGATCACCACCGATCCGGCGGTACCGAGCAGCAGTGTGTATCCGTCGGGGTCGGCCTTGATGAGCAGGTCATTAGCGATGGCGCCATTGGCGCCGGCGTGGTTTTCGACTACGACCGGCTGCTTCAGCCGGGTCGACAGTTCGGGGCCAAGCAGCCGCGCGATGAAATCGGCACCCCCGCCCGGCGGATAGGGCACCAGCATCCTGATCTGGTGATTGGGGTAATCCTCGGCCGCCGCCACGGCCGCCGAGCAGCACAGCGCCAGTAGCGCGAAAAGAAAGCGGTGACGGATCATGGCGTCCTCACTCGGCCGCCGCACGTGCCGTGGCGGCACCGCAGATGTCACCGACGATGTCGGCCCAACCCTGATGCTTGCGGCGCGGCGCGAGATCGATCAGCGACTCCAAAACCGCCGGCGCCGCGGGATAAATCCCGGCCGTCAGCTCTGCGAGCTTGGCGAGTAGTTCGGGGCGGCCGAACGGGCGATCCGAGCCGCCGCGCGCGCTGAGGCATTCGCCGGTGACCCGCTTGCCATCGACAAACCGCACCGTAATGCGCGAGGGCCGGTCGTTGGGCGGCGCTTGGGGCGGCTGGTAGGGCGCCATCCGCACGCGCTGGCGCAAGGCGGCGATCACGGGTTGGTCGAGTTGCGCGGTGGCAAAGGCATCAGCGCCGGCCGTGGCGGTGACGAGTGTCGTCGCGACGGCATGCGGTAATGAGAATTTGCCGGCAAGGATCGTATCGGGGCTGGGATTTACCAGCTTCATCGCGAAATCGTGGGTTTCGACCTCGATCGCGTCGACCCGGTCGAGCCCACCGCGCTCCAGGATGGCAGAGCGCAATTCCAGCGCGGCCTCAACCGTCGAGTGCAGGTGCTGGCAGCAGGCGTAGAGCTTGGTATAGCCATCGAGCACGGCCCAGCTTTCGCCGAGACCATGCGTCAGCACCGCGGGATCCACTTGATAGCCGAGCAGGGTCGAATACGCGTCATAAGCGCTCTCGGCGATGCCGCCGATGCCGCATTGCGCCCATTCCACGCTCATCATGCCCGACCAGGCGCCAACCGCCGGCCACACATTGCGCACCAATGCACCATCGACGAGGTGCTTGCGCGGCCCGGCGCAGACCAGCGTCACCGCATTGCCGAGCGCCGCCAGCATCTCATCCCCTGTAAGACGGCGTGCCGCGCCGATCGCCGCCGCCGCGCCCGGCGCGCTGTAGCGGGCATGCGAATGCTGCGCCCCGGTCGGATCGACCCAGGCGCGCGCCAGCCGCGTCGCGACCTCGTAGCCGAGCACTAACGCCCGCAGCATCGCGGCAAGCGGCAGGTTGGTCGCCTCCGCCTCGGCGAGCAATGCCGGCACGACATAGAGGCCGGCGTGGCACGAGGTTATGCGATACCCCTCGTCGAGTTCCAGCCAATCGGCCGCGACACCGTTGGCGACGGCGGCGGAAAGCCGGTCGGTGCGTCCCCGCCCACCGCGGAATACCGTCGCCTCGGGTGATGCGGCGCGCTGCAGGACGCGCTCGTGAAACCGCGTCACCTGCGGCTCGGCGCGCGCCCCGATGATCACAGCAAGATCGTCGGCCAACACCTGTGCCCCGCGCGCCAATACCGCATCGGGAATTTTGGCGGTGTCCGTGTTGGCAACCCAGGCGCTGAGTTCGCGTAGTGCCGCTGCCGTGGCCTGCCGCTCGTCAGTCATCGGAACCCTCCCGGTTCACCTGTGACAGGTAGTGCTGGACGATCTCCCAGCCGGTGGCGCGCCATACCCCGGCATGCGAGCAGATATATTCGAGGGCGTTGTCCAGCGCGCTGATGCGGTGCGGCTGTCCGGTGACAAACGGGTGCACGGCGATCGCCATGACGCGCGGCACGGCCTCGCCCTCGCGATAGAGCGTGTCGAACTGGCGCTTCAGCATTGCCTCGAACTCGGGCACCGACGCCTTCATCTCGAAATAGGCCGGCACGTCATTGGTCTGCACCGAGTAGGGCAGTGACACCATGCGCGGATTGCCGATATCGAACAGATAGGGCTGGTCGTCATTGACCCAGTCGCAGACATAGCGGATGCCGGCTTCGGCCAGGTAATCGACCGTGTTCCACGTCTCCGCCAGCCCGGCGCCGAGCCAGCCGACCGGACGCTGACCCGAGGCTTTTTCGATGCGGTCAATCGTGTCCCGCACCGCCTGACGTTCCGCCGCCGCATCCATTTCGGTCAGCCGCAAGGCGTTGGTCTGGTTGTGACCGATCCATTCCCAGCCAAGCCGGCCGCCCTCCGCGATTATTTCGGGGTGGTGATCGCAGACCTCGCTGTTGAGCGCGGCGCTGGCGCGGATGCCGTGGCGGGACAGCACCTCGAACAGGCGCCAGATGCCGACGCGGTTGCCGTAATCGCGCACCGCCCAGTTGCGCACATTCGGGATATGCGCAGTGGCCCGCGGCACGCGGTCGTTGAGATTGCTCGGCATGACATCGTCGAGCCCGAAAAACTCGACGTTCGGATTGACCCACAGCGCGACCCTGGCGCCGTTCGGCCAGGTGATTTTCGGCCGTTTGGTGATCGGCACGTAGCTGAACGGGCCATAGCGGCGGGGTGTCATGGCCGGATGCTCCTCAAATTGCTGTGTCGGTGTCATGGCTCTGGCCGCGCGGCGGCTGCCAGATCACTTCCGCGACGTACTGGTAGCGGTCTTCGCGAAAATAATTGTGGGTCCAGCGGATCGGCCGCCCATCGTCGAGCCGCACCGCCGAGCGCACGTGCAACAGCGGGTCGGTCAAGCCCACCTTGAGTGTGCGGGCGAGAAATTCGTCGGCGCGCGCCACCCGGATGGCGTGGTCGCTATGGTGCTGCGCGATGCCGAAATGTTCCCACAGCGATTCATGCAACGGCTTGCGCAGCGCCGCCTGCGTCAGGACCGAGGCATATTCGACGGGCAGGTAGGAGATGACGACCGAGAGCGGTTCGTCATCGAGTTCATGCAGCCGCATGATGCGCCAGATTTCGTCACCGCTGGCGATCTCGAAAAAGGCCGCCGCATCGGCCGGCGCCGGCAACCGCTCGGTTGCCAGCACACGCGGCGTGGTGCCCAGCCCGGCATGCAGCGGATCGCCGGAGGACGCGACCACCTTGGGTATCTCCGGCGCGCGTACAAAGCGCGTGCCGACACCGCGGCGGCTCTGCAACAGCTTCTCCCGCTTCAACAGGTCGAGCGCCTGGCGGATCGTCGTCCGGCTGACCCCGAACTCGGCCGTCAGCGCCACTTCCGACGGCAGAGCGGGTCCGGCCGCCATGCCCGATTGCGCCCGCGCCAGCAACACCTGGGCGATCTGGCGGTAGAGCGGGATTGTCGTGTTGAAGGGCAGCGGCATTTGTATGTATGTTAATACAATAAGGCTGCAGCACCCGACAAGCCTCCGGATGATCGGGATTGATCGAGCGGGGCCGAGCCGAGGAGATCCAGTGTCGCGTTCGTTTGACAGCATTCCGGTGATCGATCTCGGTCCGCTCTGGGACATGGGGTCATCCGGGGTGCACGAAGTGGCGCGGCAGATCACACAGGCCTCGACCGAGATCGGCTTCTTCTATGTGCGCGGTCACCATGTCAGCCGCGAGTTGATGCGGGCGGTGTATTTCGCCGCGAAATACTTCTTTGCGCTCCCCGATGAGACCAAGCGCGCGATCAGCGTCAACTCGGCCCATCGCGGCTACGTCCCGTTCGCCCAGACGACACAGCCCGGCCGCAAACACGCCGATCTGAAGGAGAGCTTTAATTTCGCCTATCCGTTCGCCGCCGACGATCCCGAGATGTCGGCGCGGCGCCCCCTGATCGGCCTCAATCAATGGCCGCGGAACGAGCTGGAATGGCGGGCCTTACTCGAGGAGTATTACGCGGCGGTCTTCGAGTTGGGGCAAGGCATCCTGCGGGCATTTGCGATCTCGCTCGACATGCCGGTCGATTTCTTCCGTGGCTTGTACCGCAAGCCGCTGGTGCGGGCGCGGCTGATCCATTACCCGCCGCAAGCCGCCGATGACGGCCCACAATCGGCTGCCGAGCACACCGATTACGGCACGATCACAATCCTCTGGCAGGACCATGTCGGCGGATTGCAGGTGCGCAATCGTGCCGGTGCTTGGGTCGACGCGCCGCCGATCGAGGACAGCTTCGTCATCAATATCGGAGACATGCTGCAGCGCTGGTCGAACGACCGTTTCGTCTCGACGCCGCATCGCGTCGTCAATGCCTCGGGTCGCGAGCGCTATTCGATCCCGGTATTTTATGACCCCGATTACGACGCCGTCGTAGAATGTCTGCCGCATTGCGCCAGCTCCGAAAACCCGGCGAAGTATGAGCCGATCGTCGCCGGCGACTACATCAACGGCCGCTACGACTCGACCTATACCTACCGCCGCGGGGGAATAAACACCGTCGGTGTACATGGCTGACGGGAGATTTGCCGATGCGTCGCGTTCCAGGCCAGTTTGGGTTGTTAGTGGTGGCACTTTGCGCCGTGGCCGGCCCGGCGCGGGCGGAGTATCCCGATCATCCAATCAAGGTTGAACTCGGGTTCGGCGCGGGCGGCGGCGCGGACATCCTGCTGCGCAAGATCATCCCCTACGTCTCGGCCAAGCTCGGGCAATCGCTGGTCGTCGAGTACAAGCTGGGCGCCGGCGGCAATCTCGCGATGCAGGCGGTGGTCGAGGCGCCGGCCGATGGCTATACGCTACTGATGGGTACACCGGGGTTGATCAACAACCCGTATATTTACGAGAAGGTGCCGTTCGTCCTGAAGCGCGACTTCGCGCCGATCAGCTTAGTCGGTACGGTGCCGAATGTATTGGTCGTCAACCAATCGTTGCCGGTCAAGAATGTGCAGGAATTGGTGGCGCTGGCGAAATCCAAGCCCGGCAAGCTGACCTTTGCATCGTCCGGTACCGGCTCGTCGCTGCATCTGGTGGGTGAGCTGTTCAAGCACGTGACAGGCACCGATATTCTCCACGTGCCCTATAAGGGCGGTGCGCCGGCGATGACCGATATCGTCGGCGGTCAGGTCGACATGATGTTCAACGTCATTCCCTCGGCCCTGCCGCTGATCCAGGGCGGTCAGTTGCGCGCGCTGGCGGTGACGAGCGAGAAGCGGTCGCCCTCATTGCCGGATGTGCCGACAATGGCCGAGGCCGGCTTTCCAGCGGCCTCCGCGGTGACCTGGAACGGTCTGCTGGCGCCCGGCAAGACGCCGCCCGCGATCATCGACAAGCTCAACAAGGCGATCGTCGAAGCATTGAACACGCCGCAGGCCCGCGAAGATCTGGCCAAGGTTGGGCAGGATCTCGTGACCGATACACCCCCGGAGTTCGCTGCGTTCCTCGATGCAGAAAACGCGAAATGGGGCGAGGTCATCAAGAGCGCGGGCATAAAGGCGGAATGAGCGCCCGGCTGCGTGCATCTGGCGGGGAGTGGCCGTGATGCAATTCCGTCTCGCCTCGCTGCATAAGAATGTCTGGGGTGGGACATTGATGGTCGCGCTCGGCGGCGGTGTCGTCTGGCAATCGCTGCAGTACCGGGTCGGCAGCTTGCGCGTGATGGGGCCGGGCTATTTTCCACTGGTGCTCGGCATCATCCTGATCGCGACGGGCGTTATCATCGCCATCCAGGGCTCTCTGGCCGCTCCGCGTCCCGCCGCGACCGAGAAGCTGGCGCCGCAGTGGAAAGCCTGGGCGCTGATCTCACTCGGCATCATCGCCTTTGTGGTGCTCGCGCAGTATTTCGGTCTGGTGCCGGCGACATTCGCTGTCGTGTTCATCTCAGCGCTCGGCGACCACGGCAATAGCTGGCGCGCCGCCGCTGTTCTCGCGATTGCCATCGTTGCCGTAGCCGTCGCCGTGTTCTGGTGGGGTCTGCAGGTGCAGTTGCCCCTGTTCCGCTGGCCGCCCTTCCCCTGGTTGGCGGCGTGATCGGCAAGGCGCTCAGCGATCTGTGGTACGGGTTCGGCGTCGCGCTGGCGCCGCAGAACTTGATGTGGTCGTTCTGCGGCGTATTGATCGGCAATCTGATCGGCGTATTGCCCGGCATGGGGGCGCTATCGGCGATCTCGATCCTGTTGCCGCTGACCTATACGATGCATCCGGTGCCGGCGGTATTGATGCTCGCGGGCATTTATTACGGGTCGCAATATGGCGGAGCGATCGGCGCCATCCTGTTGAACCTGCCGTCGCACCCGCCGCATGCCGTGACCTGCCTCGACGGCTATCCGATGACACGGCAGGGGCGTGGCGGCGCCGCGCTCGGCATCACGATGCTGGCGTCCTTGTCCGCGGCATCGTTCGGCATCATCGTGATGATCTTCGCGTCGCCCTTGTTGGTGCAGATCGCCTTCAAGTTCGGCCCGACGGAGATATTCTCGATCATGCTGCTGGGGCTGCTCGCCGGCTCGACCATGGCGCGCGGCTCGCCGATAAAGGGCATTGCGATGACGACCCTTGGGCTGTTGCTCGGCGTCGTCGGCACTGACGTCAATAGCGGCGTCCAGCGCTTCACCTTCGGCTTTCCCGAACTGTACGACCGCCTGGAACTGGTGGCGCTGGCAATGGGGCTGTTCGGCGTCGCCGATTTTCTGACCAATGTGAACCGGCTCGAATATACCGGCCACGAGGCTAAGGTGCGGTTCCGCGACATGCGGCCGAGCCTCGCCGAGCTGAAGCAGGCATTTTTTCCAATGCTGCGCGGCACGATGATCGGCACCCTGTTTGGCGCGATGCCCGGCACCGGGCCGACGATCACGACCTTTGTCGCCTACGCCGTCGAGACCAAGATCGCGCGCAACCCCGAGCGTTTCGGGCACGGTGCGATCGAGGGCGTAGCCAGTCCGGAAGCCTCCTCGCACTCGAAAACCCAGGTCGATTTCATCCCGACAATGAGCCTGGGCATTCCCGGCGATGCGGTGATGGCATTGTTGCTGGGCGCGCTGATCATCCAAGGTATCCAGCCGGGGCCGCAGCTGATCACCCAGCATGCCGACATCTTCTGGGGGCTGATCGCCAGTTTCTGGGTCGGCAACATCCTGCTGTTTCTGCTCAACGTGCCGATGATCGGCATCTGGGTGCGCCTGCTGCAGGTGCCCTATCGCTTCATGTATCCGTCGGCGCTGTTCTTCATCGCGATCGGCGTCTACAGCACCAATAACAGCCTGTTCGAGGTTGGCGAGGTGCTGGTCTTCGGCATCGCCGGCGCTGTTCTGATGGCGCTCGATTTCCCGGTCGCGACGATCCTTCTCGGCTATGTGCTCGGACCGCTGGTGGAGGAGAATTTCCGCCGTGCCCTGTTGCTGTCACGTGGCGATCTGATGGTATTTCTCCAGCACCCGATCAGCGCCGTGTTCATCGGCATCTCGGTGCTGCTGGTCGGGGTTCAGCTCGTCTTCGCGATTTGGCGCGGCGGCAGGCGGATGGCCTCCGCGGTGGATCCCGCCGCGCAGACGGCCGCCGATCCGTGAGCGGCGATCAATTCACCAGCGGCATGATCTCGGCGGCGAAGCGCTGTAGCCGTTCGATACTCTCGGCGATCGATTGGCCGCGGAAGTCGAAGATCAGCTCGTGCACGCCGATTGACGCAAATCCTCTGATGTCGCCGGCGATCTCCTGTGCCGCCCCTGAAAACGGCCGGCGCGAGCCGTCCGGCAAGGGGATGCCGGTGTCATAAAGCGGCGCTTTGTACGAGATCGTCAGATCAGCGAAATCGCGTCCCTCCGCCTCGGTCAGCTGCCGCAACGTCGCGAGATGCGCCCGCATTTCGTCCGGCGGCAGGGGCGAGGCGGCGACGGCGCCGACGGGATGCCACCCATCGCCGAGCCGCGCCGCCCGGCGCAAGGCTGCGCGCGAATGCCCGCCGACCCAGATCGGCGGATGCGGCCGCTGCACCGGAAACGGCTCGCAGCGAATGTCGGCGTAGCGATAGAACCGCCCGTCAAAGCTCGCCGGCGATTGCGACCAGAGCTGCTTGAAGATCGCGATCCATTCATCGGTGACGCGGCCGCGCTCGGCGAAAGCGGCGCTGCCGAGAGCCTCGAATTCCTCCTGCAGCCAGCCGGTGCCGACCCCCAGCGTCAGCCGCCCGCCCGACAACACATCGAGCGAGGCAACCATCTTCGCCGTCAGGACGGGGTTGCGGTACGGCAGGACGAGCACAGAAGTGACGAGCCGCAGCCGTTCCGTCGCGCCAGCCACAACCCCGAGGATCGAAAACGTCTCCAGTGCGTCGCCGACGCTCGGGTGCTTGCCGTCCACCGTGTACGGATAGGGCGACTGGCTCTCGACCGGAAAGACGATGTGATCGGCGATCATCGCCGAGTGCAGTCCGAGCCGTTCTCCTTCGCGCGCCAGCGACAGGATGCCGTCGCGTGTCGCGGTCGGGCCGCGCGTCGGAAGATAGAAGCCGTACCGCATCGCGCTCCCCTTTGCTGCTGCCGCCATCCGTGAGCGGGCCTCGTTGTTCGCGCGAAATCTACCTCTAAGGAGCGATGTATTTAACCTGGGTCATCGAAGCATTTACCATAAATGATGGGCTCGCTGGGCAGGATTGGTGCTGCTGATTAATCCCCGAGTAATAAACACGCTTCTATCTTCCGGCGGACAACAAGGCCCCATTGCCCCCACCGGAGACACCAAGATGCCGCCAGCACCACCAGCACCACCAGCCCCCACACCCATCACTGTGGGATACGGTGCGACGTATTCCGCGACGGGACCTGCCGCGAACAACTTAACTTTGTGGGGTCTGGGCGCCGACACGATCACTGGCGGTGACACAGACACCGTGTCGCTCAGCGGCGGCCTGGATACGATCAGCCTGCACGATCGAGCGAATATCTCGATCACCGGCGGCAATGACAACGTGGCCGTCCATGACAATGCCTCCATTACGATCTACGGCGGCGGCAATACCGTCTCGATGCACGATAATGGGTCGCTCACGATTAACGACGCCCGCACTGAAACCGACAGCTTTACCGGAGCGGTACTGTTTGGCGACAATATCTCGGCGCATAACGGCAGCACGATCAACCTGAATTACACCTTGAACCTCGGCGCATCCGACATCGTGACCGTCGGATGGAACGGTGCGTTCTCCAGCGGGAACCCCACGACGGTCAACAACGTCAATATTGTCAATGCCGCGAAGGGCGATGTGATTACGTTTGCCGCCCGCTGGTCAACGTGACACTGAACGCCGGTAGCGGCGATACGATCTCGACCGCGGCCTCCTACGATACCATCACCGTGGGTGGAACCGCGGCGACCAAATCCAGCCTCACGATCGGCGCCACAGCGGCCGGAACGACCATAAATGGGGGCCTCGGCACCGACACGTTTACCGGTGGAGCCGGATACGATGGCGGCAATCACTATGTCGGCAGCGCACAGAGCAACGCAAACGGGTTTCAGGCGATCGGCAGCTGCGCCAATTACGCGAACCTCGCCTGCAAAGTTACGGTGAACTACAACACGAATGTCGGCCAGGGCTTTGACGCGAGCGGCAATCTGCTATGGACCGATACCTACACAAATATGCAGCAGGTCAAGGCTGGCGAGCTGAACGGCAATGTCCTCACCGGCAGCAACGCCTATTTCTGTGAACTCAAAGGCGGCAGCGGCAGCACTACCTACTACGGCGGTGCGGCTGGCGATCGCATCATCTGGAGCTCAGCCGGGGCAACCGGAGCCATGGATGGCCAGGGCACCGATGTCGCCGTCGGCGGACTGGGAGCCGACGAGTATTACTGGCGCAATCAGCCGGGCGGCAAAGGCGTCTCGAATTTCGGCGAAACCATCTACGGGTTCAGCGCCCCCAAGGGCGACGATCTGAACTTGAGCGAGTACGCCACTGCCGGATTCAACGGGGTCAGCAACGCCTTCACCTTCAGCGATCTTTCGAATTGGGTCAGCGTCGGCCTCGCCAACGGCAACAAGGATACCGTCCTCTATTTCGATCCAACCGGGACCGGCAATTTCAGCACGATCGCGGCGACGCTGAAGAACGACAACCTCTATACGGATTATGGCGTATCCACTTCGGCAACCGGGCCCGGGTTGCTGACGGGCACCCTTGCATTGGTGGGCTCCACCTTGACGGGAGGCGCCGCCGGAGCCACGCCATCCGCAGCCGCTGACCAGCAACTCGTGCAGGCCATGTATAATGCGGGCTCGCTCGTACTGACCCAGCCGCACTGATCGGCCGTCCGATAGCAGCCCCGGCACTCATCGAGAACCTGGCATGGCGATCAAGACCGACCACGTTTTGATCGCCCTGTCGGGGCTGGTCATATCGCTGACCGTCATGGCGATCGGCTGGAGCGTCACCGACCCGGTGTCGCTGATCCGGCATGATTGCGCGCTGTTCTACGGCGAACTCGGCCTGACCGCCGAGGTGGCCTGTCGCAGCCAGATGCTCGACAATCACGGCCTGCCGCAAAGCCCCCTCGCGCAGCCGCTACCTTCGGCTGCGCCCGATGAGTCTGGACGTCACTCGAACATGGCAAGCTCGATCGCGTCGCCGAGTTTGCAATAGCCGAGATCGCTGGGGTGCAGACCGTCGCCGCAATCATAGGCGGCGAGCATCTGGGTTGGACGGTGGGGATCGCGGATCGCGGCGTCGAAATCGACCATACCGTCGAGCTCGGTGCTTTCCCGGATCCAGTTGTTCAAGGTCAGCCGGTGTTCTTCCCGGGTCGGGTTCCAGGCATTGGCCATGAACGTCTCGTTGCCGAACGGCGTCAATGTCGCGGCGAATAGTTTGATGCCGCGCCCTCGCGCTCGCAGCGCCATCTGCCGCAAGCCGGCAATCATCTGCTCGCCGGTGACCTCCTCCTCGGGCTTGGCCCAGCGGTTGCGCAAATCATTGGTGCCCAGCATGACGATCGCGTGGGTTACCCCGGGTTGCGTCAGCACATCGCGATCGAACCGCCGCAGGCCGCTATCACCCCGGATGTCATGCAGGATGCGGTTGCCGCCGAGGCCATTATTCATCACCGCCATTGGCCGGCCGCCGCCGCGATCGGCGAGCCGTCGCGCCAACTGGTCGGGCCAGCGGCAGAAGGCATCGATCGTCGAAATGTTGCCGTCGGTCAGCGAGTCGCCAAGCGCGACGACCGCACCGGTATGGCTCTCGGCCAGCACATCGACACCGCACAGGAAGAACCACTGGTCGGTCAGGTTGCCGACCGGCATCGCGGTTTCCGAGACATAATTGCCGGGCGGCGAGATGTAGTTGGTTTGCCGCGCGTAACGGCCGGTGACCGTGAAATTCGCCGGCACCTCGCCCGGCAGGTAGAGGCTGACGGCGAGATCGGCGAGCGGGCCCGCGCTCAACTCGACGGCATCGCTGAACAGCACCGCGCCGGCCGCAATCGCCGCTCCCTCACCGCCGCCGAAGGTCAGCTTGCGGTGCGACCCTGCGATGATCGCGGGGCCCTTGTCGCGCAATCCGACTCCCGCCGCACCGATGATCAGGGGCCGATTGCCATAGGCATTGGAGATGCGCACTCGCAGCCGGTTGCCAGCGAGGCTGATGCGCGGGTTGAAGCGCAATGTCTGATTGTTGAAGCCGACATTACCCTCGGCGGGTGCGGGCGCCGCCGCCCAGGTCCCGACCCAATGGCTGCGATCAGGCATATGTTCCTCCCCTGTTTCCGGACGTTTGAGGATGGCCCCGGTCGTCCGGTGACCGGGTTAAATCGGCATGCCGTCGGTCTCCCAGGACTGCATTGCATCTTCGACCGAGGCGAAAACGGGGGCGATTTTGCTAAAGCCGGCCAGTGCCAGCATGATCCCCGTATCGGAATCGGTGTCGGCGACCACTGCGAACCGGCGGCGGCCGCCGAGATCGCGCCGCAGCTTTTCGGCTCGTGACAGCGTGCGCACCGCCCGGAAGGACGCAGCCGGTAACAGGTCGACGATCACATCAGCGCTGTCATCCTTGATCGCCCGCTGCAGAACATCGTCGAACGCCGGCTCCGGCTCACCGAAATCCCCCTCGAGATGCAGGATGACGGCACTGCCGCGCCGCTCCTCCGAGATCGCCATCGCGACTGCCTCGATCAATACAGCCGCGTGCGATACCCTTCTTCCACCGAGCGCTCCGCCTCCTCCGGTTTTCCGTCGCCGATCTGCTCGGCGATGATGCGGCCGAGGGCGGGAAAATCGGATTGCGCGACGCGCTTTTCGGGGTTCCACAAATCCGAGCGGATCAGCGCCTTTCCGCAGTGGAAGTAGACCTCGTCGGCGGTCACCAGGATGCCGCTGCGCGGCACCTTGCCGTTTACGGCACAGGCCTCCAGCAAGGCCAGATCGCGGGTGATCTGCGCCTGCCCATTCACCCGCAATGTCTCGCGCAATCCGGGAACGAAAAAGATCAGCCCGACACCAGGACAGGCCAGCAGATTGCCGATCGTGTCGATGCGGTTGTTGCCGAGCCGGTCGGGGATCAGCAATGTCCGGTCATCGAGCACCTGTACAAACCCAGGCGCATCTCCCTTGGGCGACGCGTCGCAGCGCCCGTCGGGATCTGTCGAGGCGACAACCAGGAACGGTGACAATGCGATAAACGCCCGCGAGTGTTTTTCCAGCCGCGACAGCTGTTTCTTGACGGCGCGTTCGTTCGGCTCGCCATAGACTTCGCGGATTTCGGCGACATTCTCGATGACGTCCACCCTCGCCTCCTGTCCTGTGTCCCGCCTAGTATGCAACAGGCGCCGGGGAAGCTCCAAGGCAGAGGGGGTGCGATGAGCATTAAGGCGGTTCGCGAGCAGCGATCCGAGGGCGGGCATATCGTGCGCATGGCGATCGACAACGCACGTAAGCTCAACACACTCAACCGCATGCTGATGCTCGAATTCGTCGACCTCCTGGCGAGTCTTGAGAGCGACGACGACATGCGCCTCGTCATCCTCTCCGGCACCGGCGAGCGCGCCTTTGTGGGCGGCGCCGATATCGAGGAACTCGCAGGCCTGAATGCGGAGACGGCCCGCGATTTTATCACGCTGGTGCATCGCTGTTGCGATGGCTGCCGGCGGCTGCCGGTTCCGGTGATCGCGCGGATCGACGGGTTCGCGCTGGGCGCCGGCCTCGAACTCGCGGCCGCGTGCGACCTGCGGGTCGCCAGCACACGATCGATGTTCGGCATGCCGGAAGTGCGGATCGGCATCCCTTCAGTGGTCGAGGCCGCCCTGCTGCCGCCGCTGATCGGGAACGGGCGGGCGCGCCAACTGCTCTATACTGGCGAGATGATCGATGCCGCCACGGCGCAGGCCTGGGGGCTGGTCGACCGGGTGGCCGAACCGGCGCAGCTCGATGCGGCGGTCGAACAGCTGGTCGCGCCGATCGTGGCCAGCGGTCCACGCGCCATCCGGATCCAGAAGGCGCTGATCCGCGACTGGGAAGAACTGCCGACCAGCGCCGCCGTCGCGCGCGGCATCGATGCCTTCGCCGAAGCCTACGAGACCGACGAGCCGCACCGAATGACGAACGCCCGACTCACCGAGATGCGTGCTCGCCGCACGGAAGCTCGCTGATGGCGCGGGCGCGGGCACACGCCAACGGGCCTGGGCTCGAAGACATGCTCGGCATCCAGCCGGCACTGCCCGCCAAGGTGGATCCGCATTGGACGGGTCATCGCGAACGGCTGCGCCAACGGTTGTTCGATGCCGGCGCCAGCAAATTGCCGGATTACGAACTATTGGAGGTGCTGCTGTTCACCCATGACGCCCGGAAGGACGTCAAGGAACTGGCAAAATCGCTGATTTCCCGATTCGGCAGCTTCGCCGAGGTGCTGAGTGCGTCGCCCGATGCGTTACGCGCCGCCAAACTACGCGAACCGGCGATCGCCAATCTGATGGCGGCGCGCGAGGCGGCCTTGCGGCTCGGCAAGGCCGAGTTGCGTGAGCGTTCGGTGCTGAACTCCTGGGATAAGCTGATCGCCTACTGCAGCGCTCATATCGCGCGCAATCAGGTCGAGGAGTTTCACCTGCTGTTCCTCAACGCCAAGAACGAGCTGATCGCGCATGAGCAGCAGGGCCGCGGCACGATCAATCACACCCCGGTTTATACGCGCGAGGTATTGAAACGGGCGCTCGAACTCGGAGCCGCTGCACTGATCATGGTGCACAACCATTTCACACGCGCTACTGGGCGCATCGCGGCGAAATGCCGCGAAACAACCGTGGCGGCGGAATTGCTACTAAACTTGGCCTGTCTTGCTGGTCAAGCTGTCGCGTGACGTTTCACACTGTTCCTGCTATTTTGTTACCCGCCTGTTACCCATGGGGACGCATGGTGGATGCCCACCATCAAATTCACCGCTCGAACGATTGACGCGCTTAAGCCGCCACTCTCTGGCCGTGCGGATTATTGGGATGCCGAATTGCCGGGTTTTGGGCTCCGTATCGCGGCGCCGCCGCCCGGGAAGATCGCCGCCCCGCGCAAGACCTGGAATGTTCTGTATCGAACTGGCGGGCGACAGTCGCGCCTGACGCTGGGGACGTATCCGACGGTGCCGCTCGCCGATGCGAGACAGAAGGCGCGCGATGCTCTGTGGCAGGTGGCGCATGGCAAGGACCCGGCGGCGGAAAAGAAAGCCGAGAGACTGGCCGAGACGGTTAGCGAACTAGCCGATCTCTACATCGAGAAGCACGCCAAGCCGAATAAGCGGACATGGGATACGGATCAGCGGGTGATTAACCGCGATATCAAACCGGTGTGGGGCAATCGGAAAATCGCCTCGATCAAACGGCGTGACGTGATCGCCTGGGTCGACCGGCTGATGGAACGCGGCAAGCCGATCATGGCTAATCGCACGTTCGAGGTCGCGCGAATGATGTTCAGTTTTGCAGCGGCGCGCGACCTAATAGAGGCGAGTCCGTTTTACGGCGTGTCAAAGCCAGCGCCGGAACGGCAGCGTGAGCGGGTTCTCGCGGAGGAGGAATTACGGAAAGTTTGGGCGGCAATAGAGGCTGAGCCGGCGCCGCTAGCGGAGATCATGAAACTCCGCCTGCTGACGGCACAGCGCGGTGGCGAGATCGCTTCCATGCGCTGGCAGGATATCGATTTCGCCACGCGCTGGTGGACGATCCCTGCCGAACTGAACAAGTCCAACAGAACGCATCGGGTACCGCTTACACCTGGTGCTCTCGCCATACTTTCGGAGCTGTTGAAGCGACCCGAGCATCCGGAAATGGTGTTCCCCGGCAAAGAAGGTTATCGGGTGGCTGTCGTCTGGCGTTCCGGCGATCGGGTCAGAAGGGTCTCGGGCGTTGATTTCGTGCCCCACGATCTCCGTCGCACCGCAGCAAGCCACATGGCCAGCATGGGTATCGGGCGACTGACTATTGGCAAGCTGCTGAACCACGCGGACCCCAGCGTTACGTCTGTGTATGACAGGCACTCGTACGACGCTGAGAAGCGAGTGGCCCTGGAGGCGTGGGAGCATCGGCTTGACGAGATTATCACGGGGGCGCCGAACACAAGCAATGTGGTGGAGCTAGCTCGGACCTGATACTCGATCGCGGCGGCTAGGTTAGCTCCCGAAAGTCCGGCACCGCACCGGACTGCCGTCGCGACTACCATGCGGAGCGCCAGCGGAGGCGCATTATGAAGCTAATTGCGGGACGTAGTCGGCTGGAGATAAACGAACTGCTGTTAGCGCGATTGCGAGAGGGGAAGCGAGATTTTGACAATTTCCCCACGGAAAAAGCTGGGATTGTTTTTGCTCTCAAAGCTCTAGCAGATTTTCTGGATAACTTCGAAGAGGTTCAGGCAGATTCCCTCGCCATACCCATTCACACAATTATAGCTGCCCTTGAAGACGCCGATGAAGGAACCCGGTCCAAGTTATTAGAAGTCACAAAACGAATCGGCCGAGCGCCTGCCTCTACCATTCGGGAGGCAATTGAGGGGTGCGCTGTGTTCGTCTCAGCGCGGATTGCAAAATATGGGCAGGTTGGACTCGACGAGGCGGACGCGATGGTTGCGGGGCGTCTCACAAGAATAGGCTTAAAGCCGCTGCGGGGAAGCGGAACAGAAATTACCGGCCGCCTTGTCGCCTATTGGCGGGAACAGATCCAACAGGATGTCGGCAAGAGAAGGAACTCTACCAAATCCTACGATCTCATGACCAAGGAAGTGTTTCCGCCCACATTCGATAAAGCGGAACAGGTGAGACACGAGGCGCTCGACGTACTCTCTAAATTCGTTGCCAAATACCATGGCAGCGAAAAACCCATCTAACCCCCTCATTTAGCGGGAATTACCTGCCTGTACATCCTCGTTACGCCACGCACTCAGCGCGGCGCAGAAGTAGCGAGGCGAAATGGCAACAAAGAAATCAGCACGGGCGTCCATCAGTATCGAGGCGCACCTACATCCGGTCGGCGATCTGATCCGCGGGTGGGCCGGCGTTTGCGCGGCTGTTGGAAAATCTCGCGTCCAGCTTTGGCGTGATATTCGAGACGGCCGGTTTCCCGCCCCTATTGAACTCGGTCCCAATAGCGTGGCCTGGCTCCGTTCCGAGGTCGACGCGTTCCTGTCGTCCCGACCTCGCCGCACCTATGCGGCGAGTGAACAGAACTTACCGGCAGCTAAGGTCGGGGAGGCGGCTTGATATGCGTCTCGACATATCGGGGGACAGCCCCCAGAAACGAGAACGCCGCCCGGTGGCACGGACGGCGCATCTCGAAAACCAAAACAACAGCACCGACAACCATAGCGCCGAACTTGCCGAAATTCAACGGGCAACCCGTTATCTACGCCGGCGCCATCTTTTGTCCCTGTCCGTCGCGGCGGTCGTCGCGACCGAACTCGGCCTCGGTGGAGGCAATCGATGAGCGCCGCCAGCTCCGCCCGCCGGCGCCAAGCCTTTCGCCTCCTCGCCGAGATTGCCAGAATCGGTAGCCCGGAGCACCGCCGACGCGCGGCGGCGATCCTCGGAAAGCTGTCGGAAGGTCGCCGCGTCACCGAGACGATGGCGCTCGTCGTCGAAGCAAATTGGCGCGAGGCGCTGAATCACGCCGCCGCCGTTCGACAGATTGAGACGCCGCCGCCACGGGGCATGGTTAGATCGGTCTATTGGCGGTATCGCATCCTGTTCATTGATGATTGGACGATAGAGGACCTACGCCCCGGTCACCCGGTCTCGCGCCTCTTGTCGGCAGACGGGTGGTCGGCATGACATACCGCCTCACCGCCAGCCTCATGTATCGCTCCGGGGCCACAG
>JAFAYW010000338.1 GCA_019240125.1 Alphaproteobacteria bacterium | reverse complement strand
TGGTTCAGCCGGTGCTCGGTCATGTCGGGCGGGTCGTCCGCGTAGCCGAGCATCGTCTGATGCACCTCGACCTCGTCGATGCCGCGCGGCCTGATCTGGCGGATCGCCAGGCTGTTGCTCAGCACCATGAAGACGGAGCCAGGAAACACCGAGGTGGCGATCAGGTTGAGCCGGTCGCCCGGCCGCTCGGGCCGGTATGTCACCAGACCAGGCTCCTGCAAGGCGAGGCGGTCGTTGCGGATATTGGCGGTGTTGTAGGCATCGCGCGCCGCCTCGGCGGTGTCGCTGTCGGCCTCGGCCCAGGTGATGTTGTGACGGTGCCGCTGGTCCATCCGAACGCCGCCGACCTGCGTCGAGCGGTCCATGCCAAAGCTGCGCAGGAAGTCGTGCAACAGGCTGGCATGGTAGTTGTCGCGCGTGTTTTCGGCATAGAGCTTCCAGTTGGCGCGGATGCGCTGTCTTGTGTAGCCGAGCACCGTCACCGGCCGATGCAGGATGCGGTGGATTTCCGTCATCACCGGCTGGCCGAGATAGGTTTCGAGCGGTTCCGCGTCGGCTGACAGGGTCCCGAAGATCGCGCCGTGCAAGGTCGCGACGCGCAACGGCTGCAAGCCATGCGCGCCCATGTCGAAGCTCGCATCCATGCCGCCTTTGCCGCGGATGCCGCGACGGAACGGGATGCCGGTCAGCGCGCCGTCGAGGTCGTAGCACCATTGGTGATAGATGCAGGTGTGCTCGCTAACATTGCCGGAGAGCTCGCGCCGCACGATCGCGCCGCGATGCGCGCAGCGATTGACAAAGGCCTTGATCGCGCCGTGGCGGTCGCGATTGACGATGACCGGCGTGTCGCCGACATAGCTCGCACGGAAATCGCCGGGTGTGGGAATTTCGGCTTCGAGCGCCAGGTAATTCCACACCGGCCCGCGAAAGATGCGCGCCTGCTCGCGCTCATAGACCGCGCGGTCGTGATAGAGGCTATAGGGCACCCGGCTATAGTCGAGCGCCGGCCAGATCCCCGCATCGAAGCCCGCATCGCTCATCGCCACCTCCCGGTTGTTACCAACCATGCGCGCCTCCGACCGGCATTGGCAACGCCGCCCGCCGCAGAACCCCGTGAGGCGCGTCATCGGCGGGCTTGCAGCGGACGGGCCAATCCGTCCGCGCCATCCAGGTACTCCATCGAGATAGCTGCGGCGAGCCGACCTTAATCATAAAGTAAGCGCTCCGCCCTATTTTCGCCGGTGCCGGCATCTCGGTACCGATACAGGACGCATCATGACCGCTCTTCGCGCCTTGGCTGATCCGCTGCCATTCGACTACACCGCGCGCGCTCAGGCGATAGCGGCAGTGGCGGCGACACACGCCGAGACCGTCGATCGCGACAGCCGTTTCCCCGCGGAAACCTTCGCGGCGATACGCGAGCAGCGGCTGCTCGGCATCATGGTGCCGCGGGAATGGGGCGGCGAGGCCGCCAGCCTCGCCGAGGTGGCGGATATCTGCTACCGGCTCGGCCAGGCCTGCTCATCGAGCGCGATGATTTTTGCGATGCACCACATCAAGGTCGCCTGTATCGCGCGGCACTGCCACGGCAGCCCATGGCATCAGGATTTGCTGCGCCGCCTCTGCCGCGAGCAGCTGCTGCTTGCTTCCTCGACCACCGAGGGGCAGCAGGGCGGCAATGCCCGCGCCAGCGCGGCGCCGGTCGAGGTCGTGGGCGAGCGCTTCACCCTGGATCGTCAGGCGACGGTGATTTCCTATGGCGTCGCGGCTGACGGTGTTGTCACCACGGCGCGCCGTTCGCCCGATGCGCCGCCATCCGACCAGGTGCTCGTCGTATTACTCAAGCCCGACTACACCCTCGACCCGCTGATGGGCTGGGACACCCTCGGCATGCGGGGGACCTGCAGCGCCGGCTTTGCATTGCACGCCGCCGCCGACACAGAGCAGATCATGCCGGTTCCCTATGAGAAGATCCACGCGCAGACCATGGTGCCGGTGGCGCATCTGACCTGGTCCAGCCTGTGGGCCGGCATCGCCGCAGCTGCGGTCGAGCGCGCCCGGCAGTTCATTCGCGGCGCCGCCCGGCAGGCTGGCGGACAGGTGCCGCCGGCCGCGGCGCATTACACAAAGGCCGTGGCCTCGCTGAGCACATTGCGCGGCATGATCGCCGCCGCGATTGAGCGCTACGAAAGCGTGCGCGACGACGAGACCAGGCTCATGTCGCTCGAATTTCAGAGCATGATCAACCTGACCAAGGTCGAAGCCTCGGAAGGTGCGGTCGAGACCGTGATGCATGCGATGCGCGCCTGCGGCCTGTCCGGCTATCGCAATGACGGACCGCATTCGATTGGCCGCTACCTGCGCGACGTGCTGTCGTCGCCCCTGATGATCAACAACGATCGCATTCTGGCTAACGTCGCGAACGCCTCGCTGATGAGCCCGGTCGCCGCGACCCTTTCCAGCTGACAGCGGCGCCCCACCACGATCAACGATTACTTCAGAACACCTTCGGAGCCCTGCATGACGCTGATCGACAAGAATCTGGCGCACGCCCACAAATCGGACGAAGCGCTGGGGGAAATAGCCAAAGTGCTGTTTCGCCCGATGGGCGCCGATGGCGTTTATGCCCGCACCGCGCTTTATGAAGATATCGTCGACCGGATGGCGGCACTGATCTCGCGCCTCCGCGAGCCGGACACCGAAATCCTGCGCTTCCCGCCAGTCGTGAGTCGGCATATCGTCGAAAAGTCCGGTTATCTGAAAAGCTTCCCCAATCTGCTCGGCTGCGTCTGCTCACTGCATGGCACGGAACGCGAAATCCGCGCCGCCGCCGACAAGCACGAGCAGGGTGGCGACTGGACGGAAACCCTGAAGCCAGCCGAGCTGGTGCTGGCGCCGGCGGCCTGTTATCCGGTGTATCCGCTGGTCGCGGCGCGGGGTGCGGTGGCGCGCGGCGGTGTCAAATTCGATGTCGCCTGCGACTGCTTCCGGCGCGAGCCGTCAAAGCATCTCGATCGGCTGCAATCGTTTCGCATGCGCGAATATGTGTGCATCGGCACACCGGAGGAAATCACCGATTTCCGCACCCGCTGGGTCGCCCGCGCGCAGCAGCTCGCCGACACGCTGGGGCTGGTACAGAACGTGGCGCCGGCCAGCGACCCGTTCTTTGGCCGCACCGGGCAGATGATGGCGATCAGCCAATTGCAGAATTCGCTGAAGTTCGAATTGCTGGTGCCGGTGCGCTCCAACGAGGAGCCGACTGCCTGCATGAGCTTCAATTATCACCAGGACCATTTCGGCGAGATTTGGGACATCAAGACCGCAGGTGGCATCACAGCGCATACCGGCTGCGTCGCCTTTGGCATGGACCGGCTGGCGGTCGCGATGTTCGCTCAGCACGGTACCGACATCGCCGGCTGGCCCGCTTCAATCCGCCGCGCGCTGATGCTGGATTGAACTTCCCGTTCCTCCCCCGCGGCGAGGGGGAGGAGCCCGGGGCGTAATAGCGTGCATCCGGGGCAATAAAGATTTCGGCGAGCCGCATAGGGCTTGCCCTCGCGGCGCGATCCCTCTTTCCTAGCAGGAGGCACAACCAGGGCAGGTCCGCCGGCACATGACCGATCGTAGCGACATCGAGGGGCTGCTCCGCGGCCTGTACGCAGCGCGGGGGCGTGGCGACCTGAATGCCGTCTGCGCCTGTTTTACCGACGATGCTGTGTTCCAGATCGCTGGCGCCAGCAATGCCAGCCCGATCGCGATCAAGGCCAACGGTGTCGCCGAGTTCCGCCCCTGGCTGACCCTGATGCTGAAAACGTTTTCGCTGGCCGAGATAAACATCCTCAGGCTGATCATCGACGGCGACAATGCCGCCGGTCATTGGCAGGCGCGCATCCACTCGCGCGTCACCGGCGCCCAGGTGCTGACCGAACTGGTCGACATCGTCCGTGTTCGCGACGGCCGCATATGCTCCTATACGGAATTCTTCGTGCCGCGCTGAGGCCGCGCTGAACGCCACGGTTTCCTACCCAGCCGATAATGCTCTAGCCTCTGGGGCCGACGACCCCGGGGGAGCCATCGCGATGCGTGTGTTGACGACGGTGCCGCAGGAGGATTTGCGCAAGGTGCCGGCCGCCGCCCAGGCCGCCGAGGCGCAGGGCTATGACGGCATCATCACGATGGAAAACCAGCACGATCCGTTCCTCGCCTGCGCCGTCGCGGGCGTGGCGACCGAGCGGGTCGAGTTGCATACCGGTGTCGCGATCTCGTTCGCACGCACCCCGATGGCGGTGGCCGAGGTCGGATGGGACCTCGCGGGCTCGACCGGCGGGCGGTTTGTTGTCGGGCTGGGCTCGCAGGTGAAAGGGCATAACGAGCGGCGCTTTTCGGTGCCGTGGACGCCGCCTGCGCCGCGGATGCGCGAATATGTGCAGGTGTTACGGGCGATCTGGCATTGCTGGAAGACCGGCGACAAGCCCGCCTATGAGGGCGAGCATTACCGCTTCACGCTGATGACACCGAATTTCATTCCGCAGCCGATCGAGACGCCGCCGCCAGCCGTGATGATCGCGGCGGTCGGGCCGGCGATGCTCAAGGTCGCGGCCGAGGAATGCGACGGGGTCAAACTGCATGGGTTCTGCACCCGCAAATACCTGACTGACGCGATCATGCCAAAGATCGAGGCGGGGCTCGCCAAGGCGGGCCGGTCGCGCGCGCAGTACGAAATTTCCGGTGGCGGCTTTCTCGCCTCCGGGCCGGATGACGAGAGCGTCGCCAAGCGGTTCGAATGGGTGCGTCAGCGCGTTGCGTTCTACGGCTCTACCCCGGCCTACTACCCGGTGCTGGCGGTGCATGGGCTCGAGGAGCTCGGGCATAAGCTCCATGCGATGGTGCGGCAGGGGAAATGGAGCGAACTGGCTAAGGAGGTGCCGGATGATGTGGCGCACCTCTTCGCCGCGGTAGGCCGTCACGACCAGATTGTCGGCGCGATCACCGAGCGGTTTGGCGGGCTGGTCGACAATCTGACGCTGGGCCGCGAGGGTACCGGCGCGTTGCCGCACGATCTGGTGCAGGATATCCGCCGTATCCCGCACCAATACGCCGGCCTGCCGCGGTAGGCGAGATGGTCGCCCAGCCCGCGCCCACACCGGCGGCTCCGCCGGCGCCGACACCAGCCGCTCCGCCGCAGCGGCGCGCGCGCCATGCCGCGGTTCTGCTCGTCCTGCTGGTGCTGGCTTTTGGCATCGTGGTGCTGTTCGCGACGCAATGGGACCGTTGGGTCGGCGGCGCCGTGCGACAGCAGACCGACGACGCTTACGTGCGCGGCGATATCACGCCGCTGAGCACGCAGGTCGAGGGCTATGTGCGCAGCGTCGGCTTTAACGACTACGACAGGGTCAAGAAGGGGCAGCTACTCGTCGCAATCGACGATAACGACTATCGCGCAAAGGTCGCGCAGGCCGAAGCCGCGCTCGCGGGGGCTGAGGCCGCGATCGCGAATATCAAGGCGAAGAAGGACGCGCAGAAGGCCCAGGTCGATGCGGCGGAAAGCGCGATCGCAGGCGCGCAAGCCGATGCGCAGCGTTCGCTGCAGGAATCGAACCGGCAACGCGCCCTGCTCGCGACGACCTTTGGGACGCAGCAACGGGTCGAGCAGGCGGATGCGGATGCCAAAAGGCTGGCCGCGACGGTGGCACAGGACAAGGCCAATCTCGATGCCCAGCATCGCCAGCTCGCCGTGCTCGATAGCGAGGAATCTGGCCTGCGCGCCGACGCCAAGGCAAAGCAGGCCGAACTCGACCTTGCCAAGATCAATCTTGGCTATACGCAGATCATGGCACCGATCGACGGCCTCGCCAGCGAGCGCGGCGTGCGGCCGGGGCAATACGCGCATGTCGGCACGCAGGTGGTCTCGATCATTCCATTGGAGAATGTCTGGGTCACCGCGAACTACAAGGAAACTCAGCTGACGCATGTCGCTATGGGTCAGAAAGCGGAAATCCGCGTCGACACCTTTCCCGGCATCGTCGTCAACGCGCATGTCGACAGCATCGCGCCGGCCAGCGGTTCGCAGTTCAGCCTGCTGCCGCCGGATAACGCGACCGGCAATTTCACCAAGGTCGTGCAGCGCATTCCGGTGAAATTGCGGCTCGACCCCGATAATCCGTTACGAGGGCATTTACGGCCGGGCATGTCGGTGATCGCGACGATTCTCACCGACACCACACCGCCGCCCCCATGACCGACCTGACCGTCGCGGTGGCCCCGACCCCGGCGGTGCCGCAGGCCACGAACCAGAACCAGACCGAATACCCGATCGTCGGCGTCGCGGCGGTGATGCTGGGCGCGGTGATCTCGACGTTGAACTCGCGCATCACCAGTTCGGGGCTCAGCGATGTCAGCGGCGCGCTCGGGCTTGGGCTCGACCAGGGTTCGTGGATCAACACGGTGTTTTCGGCCGGTCAGATGGTTGTGGCACCGGCGGCGGCGTGGATGAGCACGGTACTCGGCACGCGGCGAGTGTTGCTGGCGACCGGCGCGGTATTCGCTTTCGCCTCGATCCTGCCGCCGCTGACGCACGATTACGGCACGCTTCTGGTGTTGCAGCTGATCCGCGGCCTGGCCGTCGGTGCCTTCATCCCGGCGGCGCTCGGCTTCGTGTTGCGCAGCCTCGCGCCGCGCTGGTGGATCTGGGGGATCGCGGCCTACGCGTTTCGCTTTGTCTTCTCGCAGAATATCGGTGCGGCGATCGAGGGATGGTATTCCGAGACCGGCCGCTGGGAGTGGATTTTCTGGCAGAACGCGGCGCTGACGCCGGTGATGATGGGGCTTGTCGCATTGGCGATGCCGCATCGGCCGGTCGATCGCGACTTGCTGGATCGCACCGACTGGGACGGCATCATTCTCGCCGGGGTCGGCTTTGGCCTGATCTACGCTGGGCTCGATCAGGGCAACCGGCTCGACTGGTTCAACTCCGGCATTGTCAGCGGTATGCTGGCCGGCGGTGGTGTGCTGGTATTGGGGTTTTTGGTTCGTGAGGGGTTCGCCGCCTATCCGCTGATTCATCTGCCGGTGCTGATGCGCCGCAACATAGCTCTGCCGGCCTTTCTGCTGACCGTGTTCGGCTTCGGCGTGGCGGGAACCTCGTTCGTCCTGCCGGATTATCTGACCCGCGTGCAGGGGTTGCGCGCCTTGCAGATCGGTGACGCCCTGAACTGGATCGCGCTGCCGCAATTCGTGCTGGTGCCTTGTGTCGCGTTGCTGCTGCAGCGCGTCGACGCGCGCCTGTTGCTCGGGATTGGGTTCGCGACGATCGCCCTGGGGCTGTGGCTCGATACGGGGCTGACACATGATTGGGTCAGCGCCGACTTCCTTCCGGGCCAGGTCACCGAGGCGATCGGACTGGCCTTCGCGATCACCGCGCTGATCACCTACACCGTGGCCAATATCACGCCGCCGCAGGCCGCGGCGATTGCCGCGACATTGCAGATATCCCGGCTGCTCGGCAACGAGTTGGGTTCGGCTGTGTTGCAGACCTTTGTGCGGGTGCGCGAGCAGCTGCACTCGAATCTGCTCGGCCTGCACATCGCCGGCGGCGCGGTCGGTGTTGAGGAACGCATGACGCAACTGTCACAAGCCTTTGCCGATCGCCCGACTGGTCTGGGTGACGCCACGGCGCAAGGCACGGTAACGCTGGCCGGCCTGGTCCGCCGCGAGGCCTATGTGCTGGCCTATATCGATACGTTCTGGCTGATCGCGGCGGTCGCGCTCGCTGGCACGCTGCTGGTGCTGCTGTTGCCGCGTGCGCCGGTCAATCCGCTGACGCCGCCGCGGCGGGTGCGATGACAGGCGCGTTGTTCGGAGCATAAGCCTGCCCCGTCACCCGGGAAAGCGGGGGGATCGGACGTTTCATTGGCGATGGCGTTAAGTCACCAGTTGCTCGGCGGCTGGTTCAGGCCGTAATGGTCGCGCAGCATGCCGCCTTCATAGGCGGTGCGGAATAGCCCGCGACGCTGCAACAGCGGGATCACCTCGGCGCTGAAGGCGTCGAGCATCGTCGGCAGAAGCGGCGGCATCAGGTTGAACCCGTCGGCGGCGCCATCGGTGAACCAGTCTTCGATCAGATTGGCGATCTGCTCCGGGGTGCCAGCCATCGTGTAGTGGCCGCGTGCCGCGGCGAAATACGCGATGACATCGCGAAGGGTGGCGTTTTCGCGGCTTGCCAGGGTGGCGATGATCTCGGCTCGGCTGCGCGCCGCCTGCACCGTGTCCGGGTGCGGCAGATCGCCAGGCCGCAGCGGGCGGTCGAGCGGCACGTGCGACAGATCATAGCCGCCGAGCCAGCCTGACAAGCGCTTGCGCCCGGTTTCGGCATCGGTAAGGTCATCCACTTCGTGCGCCAGCCGCCGCGCCTCGGTCTCGGTGCCGGCGATCATCGGACTGAGACCGGGCAGGATCAGCACCTGATCCGGCCGCCGTCCCGCGGCGGCCGTCTGGGTCTTGATGTCGGCATAGAATTCCTGGGCATCGAGTTTCGACAATTGTGCCGTGAAGATCGCCTCGGCGTGCCGCGCCGCAAAGCTGCGACCGGTGGCGGAAGAGCCTGCCTGAATCAGAACGGGCCTGCCCTGCGGGCAGCGCGGCACATTGAGCGGCCCCGCCACCTGATAGAAATCGCCGCGATGATTGATCGGCCGGATGCGATCGGCATGGGCATAAACGCCGCTGGTACGGTCGTCGACGATCGCGTCTTCGGCCCAGCTGTCCCACAGCGCGGTGACGACCTTCATGAACTCCTCGCCGCGCGCATAGCGGTCGTCATGGCTGATCTGTGGGCCGCCTCCGAAATTGCGCGCCGACGAGGCCAGCGACGAGGTGACGATGTTCCAGGCGACGCGGCCTTTACTCATATGGTCGAGCGAGGCGAACTGGCGCGCCAGGTTGTAGGGCTCGGTGTAGGTGCTCGAACAGGTGGCGACGAGGCCGATCTTGCTGGTCGATACCGCCAGCGCGCCGAGCATGGTCATCGGCTCCAGCCAGATATGCGGCCCATGCTCCACACCCTCGACCAGCGCCAGGATGTCGGCGAGGAAGACCGAGTCGAACAGTGCCGCCTCGGCGCGCTGCGCCATGTCCTGGAAATAGCGGATATCGGTCAGTGCGTAGGGGGTCGCATCCGGGTGCCGCCATGAGGCTTCGTGGTGACCGCGGCTGTTGATGAACAGGTTGAGGTGCAGCTGCCTCTGCATGACATTTTCTTCCCTTGTCGCGCCGGCTAAGCTTGGCGTCTGCAAAGCATACGCCAGGGGGAGCGGAGCCGTGACCTATCCCACACACCTCATTCCGACGACGGTGGTCGGCAGCTATCCGCAGCCGGACTGGCTGATCGACCGCAGCGCGCTCGAGCATCACGGCGTGCCGCGGGTCCACGCGCATGAGATCTGGCGCATCCCGGAGCCCTATCTCGGCGCCGCCCAGGACGACGCGACGGTGCTTGCGATACAGGAGCTGGAGCGCGCCGGGATCGATATCGTCAGCGACGGCGAAATCCGCCGCGAGAGCTATTCCAACTATTTCGGTCTGTCACTGGAGGGGCTCGACACGGTCAATAACGGCTCGGTCACCGGCGCCAACCGGCGCGCAACGCCGGTGCCGCGGGTGGTCGGCAGGATTTCGCGCAAGGGCGCGGTCGAATTGCGCGACGTGCAGTTCCTGCTGGAGCACGCGACGCACGCCACCAAGATCACCCTGCCCGGCCCGTTCACCCTGGCGCAGCAGGTGCAGAACGAGTTCTACAAAGACGAAGAAGAGATGGCGATGGACTACGCCGTCGCCGTCAACGAGGAGCTGGCGGCGCTGAAGGCGACCGGCGTCGATGTCGTGCAGCTCGACGAGCCCTGGGTGCGCGCCGCGCCCGATAAGGCGGTGCGCTATGGCCTGAAGGCAATCAACCGCGCGCTACAGGGCATCGAGGGGCCGACCGTCGTGCATATCTGCCTCGGCTATGGCCATCTCGTGCACAACAAGCCGGCCGGCTACGCCTTTCTGCCGCAGCTCGCCGACTCGCTGGCCGGGCAGATTTCGCTGGAGGCGGCGCAACCGCACCTCGATCTCGGCGTGCTCGAGGAATTGTCGAACAAGACGATCCTGCTTGGGGTGCTCGATCTCGGCACGACCGCGGTGGAGACCGCGGACGAGGTCGCGGCTCGACTGCGCGCCGGGTTGCAGCATATCGCCGCCGAGCGGCTGGTCGCGGCGCCGGATTGCGGCATGAAGTACCTGCCGCGCGCCACCGCGTTTGGCAAATTGCGCGCCCTCGCCGACGGTGCCGCGATCGTGCGGCGCGAATTGGCGGGCTCGGCCTAGCTTGCGCTGAAGCGGAATTCGATGATCTGGCGGTAGGTCTCGCCAGGGCGCAGCACACAGCTTTCGAAATTGGCGTTGTGTGCCGCGTCCGGAAAACCCTGCGGCTCAAAGGCGGCGCCGACCGATTGCCGGTAGATCAGACCGCCGCGCCCGGCGAACACGCCCTTGAGCTGGTTGGCGGTGTAAAGCTGCGTCCCCGGTTGCGTTGTGTGCACGTCGAGGGTGCGACCGCTTGCCGGGTCGCGCAGCCGCGCCGCGAAACGCGGCTGGCCGTCGGTCACGGGCTCGAGGACGAAAAAATGGTCGTAGCCATTGCCGACCAGCAATTGCTGGTCGGCTTGGCGGATGCGCGCGCCGATCGTGGTGGGCTGGCGGAAATCGAACGGCGTCCCGGCGACCGGCCGGATTTCGCCGAGCGGCATCTGTGTCACATCGGTCGGCAGGAACGAATCGGCGGCGATCGTCACCTCGTGACCGTAGATGTCGCCTGAGGTGGGCCCCGCCAGGTTGAAATACGGGTGGGTGCTGAGCGACAGATCGGTCACCTGCGTCGTGCTTGTCGTCAGGGTCAGCGACAGCGTGCCGCCGCTCAGCCGATAGCGCGCCTCGACCGGCAACTCGCCGGGAAAGCCCTGGTCGCCGTCGGGGCTGGTGTGATTCAGCACCAGCTCGTCGTCGCTCGCCGACGCGACCTGCCACATCAGCATGCCGAAGCCGCGCGGCCCGCCATGCGAGGTGTTGCCGCGATCGTTCGGGATCAGCTGATAATGCTGTCCTTCGACAACCAGATCGGCGCGGGCGATGCGGTTGGCGTTGCGACCGAGGAGAGCGCCAAACGAGCCGCCATTGGTGATGTATTGCCCAACATCGTCAAAGCCGAGCAACACGTGGTCGCGCTTGCCGGCGCGGTCCGGCGCCTCGATCGACACCATGCGGCCGCCCCAATCGGTAATGCGCACCCGCAACTGTTCGTTTTCGAGCGTGAAGAGCGAGGCGGCCTCGCCTTCCCGGGTCTGGCCGAACGGTTCACCCTTTTGCATCTTTGTCCTCGCCGATCAGGGTCAGGATCAAGCCGCGCCGATGCACCGCCGCACGGTGCTCGAGCAGGAAGATACCCTGCCAGGTTCCCAGGCACAGCCGGCCCTGGCGTACCGGTACAGTTAATTGCACTTGCGTCAGCAGACTCTTCAGATGGGCCGGCATGTCGTCCGGCCCTTCATCATTGTGACGATAGCGGTTTGGGTCCTCGGGCGCCAAGCGATCGAGAAAGGCGGAGATGTCCTGCCATACTGCCGGCGAATAATTCTCCTGGATCGCCAGAGACGCCGAGGTGTGCGGGATGAAGATCGTAAGCAGGCCGCTTTCCACGCGCTGGTCGCCGACCCAGTCGGCGACGAGCCCGGTGATCTCGGTCGCCGTGCGCGGCACCGTCTCGACCGTCAATTCGTGTTGTGCCAGACGCATGTCGCTACTCTTGTTGCGGCCAATGCCGACAAACGATCAGCATAGCGTTTCCGCCAGTCGGGACGCGCCATAATGTGGCCCCTTCTATGCACGGCGGGCAGCATGCGCTCCATCCAGCAGTTCATCGGGCGGGCGACTGTAGCGATCTGTCTCGGCAGTGCTCTGCCGGCCCATGCCGAGCATGTCGATCTGCTGTTGGTATTGGCCGCCGATGTATCGCGCAGCATCGACGAAGACGAGTTCAACCTGCAGCGCAAAGGTTACGCCGCGGCTTTGACGAACCCGCGCGTGCTGCGTGCGATTGCCGGCGGCCCGAACCATGCGATCGCCTTGTGCTTTGTCGAATGGGCAGGGGCGCCGGAGCAGAATGTCGTGGCCGACTGGACGGTGATCCACGACGAGGAGGAAGCCGCCGGGGTCGCGGCGACGATCCTCGCGGCGCCGCGCTCTTTTCTCGGCCGCACCTCGATCAGCGCGGCGATCGATTTCGCGATGCAACGCCTCAGCGCAGCCTCGAATATCGCGGCCGACAAGCAGGTGATCGACATTTCCGGCGATGGCACCAGCAATGCCGGGCGCGCCGTGACCGATGCTCGCGACCAGGCGGTCGCCGCAGGAATCACGATCAACGGGCTGGCCATCATCAACACCAAAGCCGGGGCGGGGTACGCGTTCCATACGCAGCCGCCAGGGGGATTGCCCAACTACTATGAAGAGAACGTGATCGGCGGTCCCGGCGCCTTCCTGCTGCAGGTCGAGAACTTCGATACGTTTGGGGAGGCGATGACGCGAAAGCTGGAATCAGAAATCGCGCGCGGGGGATCTACCCGAAACGCCGCATTGCATTAACCCTAATTAATAGTCCCAGGAGCGGAGCTTTTGCGGAACAGGCGCTGTTATCTCGGTATCAATCTAAGGAGGTAACGCAATGCGATATGTTCTTGGTGCTTTGACAGCGGTGACCTTGCTGGTCGGTGTGGCTGCGTCGCAGCCGGCTGAAGCCCGCTGCTTCTCCAATGGGTATGCCACAGAGTGCTGGCACCATCCGCACCCGCATTGGGGTTGGCACCGGGGTTACTGGCACCGCTGGTAAACCTGCGGACTGACGGCTCTATGCCAAAGGCGCCGCCACTCGTGGCGGCGCTTTCATTTTGGATTGCCGGCTGAGGGGGTGAACAGCGTCTCGCCGTTCACCGGAAAGTGCCCGATCGCGGCTTGCCCTTCCGGTGAGACAAGCCAGTCCGCCAAGCGGTGTGCCTCCATCAACTTGGCGTCCGGGTGCTTTGCCGAATTCAACTCGATCACATCATAGCGGTTGATCAGCCGGGCATCCCCTTCGGTTACAATGCCGAGCGAGCCCTTGTTGCGAAAGCTCAGCCAAGTGCCGCGATCCGACAAGGTGTAGGCCGGCATCGCCGCCGCCGCGTTGAGCGCCTGACCCATGCCGCCGCCGATATCGCGATACCAGCTTCCGGCGCCGCTCTTTGGATCGATCTCCGCCGCTTTCCACAGCCGCAACTCCAGGGCATTGGTGCCGCTGCGATCGCCGCGCGACACAAACGGAGCGTGCGCCTTCGCGATGGCGGCGAGGGCCGCGACGGCGTCATGGCCACCTTTGACGTGAGCCAGATCGCTGTCGGGACCGACCAGGATAAAGTCGTTCCAGGCGATCTGCCGGCGCGTCACTCCATTTTCCTCATCCATAAAGCTCTGCTCGGCCTCGGGATCGTGCACCAACACCAGATCGGCGTCGCCACGCCGCGCCGTATCCAGCGCCTGACCGGTGCCCAATGCCAGAACCCGCACCCGGATGCCGGTTTCGCCGGTGAAGACCGGCAGGATGGCGCCAAGCAATCCGGAATTATCGACCGAGGTTGTCGAGGCGAGCACGATCGTCTTCGGCGCATCCTCAGCCGCGGCGAAGGGTGCTCCGCCAACCCCCGTCAACAGCAACGCTAGCGCGAGCCAGGTTGGGCGCAGCAGCGTGTGACGCATGATCGGATCGTCCTCCCTACCAGGTGGGGCGGCCCGCCAGGGCGAAGGCCGCCGCGCTGATCAACAGCGTCAGCCCGATCAACACAAAGCCGAGCCCCAGCGCCAGAGGCAGATCGCCACGGCTCGTTTCCAGCACGATCGCGGTGGTCATGGTGCGTGTGTAGGACGCGATGTTTCCCCCCACCACCAGGATCGCTCCGACCTCGGACATGGTGCGGCCAAACCCGGCCAGGATCGCGGTCAGCATGTGCCGCCGCCCCATGAAGATCAGTGCCGGAACGGCGCGCCAGCGGCTTGCCCCCAGATCCATCAGTGCATCGCCAAACGCCTCCCACAAATCCTCGACTGCGCGGTGCGCCAGCGCGACGACGATCGGCAAGGCCAGCACCGACTGCGCGATCACCATGGCCGCCGGTGTGAACAGTAGTCGCAGCCCGCCGAGCGGACCCGAACGCGACAGCAGCAGATACAGCCCAAGCCCGACCACTGCCGGCGGCAGGCCAAGCAATGCGTTACACGTGACTACGATTCCCCGCCGGCCGGGAAAGTCCCAGATCGCCAGCGCCGTGCCGATCGGCAGCCCCAACAACGCCGCGATCGTCGTCGCGCACAGGCTCACCGCCAGGGACAGCCCGATGATGCTCCACAATTCGGGGCTGGCGACTACCGCCGATAGCATTACCTGAATCCTCTCCCTCGGCGTGCGCCCCAGCGTTTACAATGAAACCCGGGCGTTCAGACCCGACAACAGCGCGGCAGGAAGCCGGGCGACAACTTAGGGGAGGCGGCGTGGTGAGAAAACGAATGCGCGGATGGGCGGCGGTATGGCTCGTACCGGCGTTGCTGGCGAGCGGCGCGGCCTTGGCGCAGAAACCAGGCGGGATCCTGCGCGTCGAGCATCGCGACAGCCCCGGCAATATGTCGATCTATGAGGAAGGCACGATATCGGTCACCGCGCCGATGATGGGTGTGTTCAATAACCTCGTCATGTTCGACCCCAGGCAAAAGCAGAACCGGCTCGACGATATCGTGCCGGACCTCGCCGATAGCTGGACGCTCAGCCCCGATGGCAAATCGCTGACCTTCAAACTGCACCCCGGCGTTAAATGGCATGACGGGCAGCCGTTTACCGCGAACGACGTCAAATGCACCTGGGACCTGTTGCAGAACAAGACCAAGGAAAAGCTGCGCCTCAACGCGCGGGAGGCGTGGTGGCGCAACCTCGACGAGGTGACCGCCGACAGCGAACTGCAGGCAACGTTTCATCTTAAACGGCCACAGCCCTCGTTTCCGGCGCTGCTCGCCTCGGGTTTTACGCCGGTCTATCCGTGTCATGTGACGCCGAGCCAGATGCGGCAGCACCCAATCGGGACGGGCCCATTCAAATTCGTCGAGTTCAAGCCGAACCAGTCGATCAAGCTGGCCAAGAATGCGGATTACTGGAAACCCGGCCGCCCTTATCTCGACGGTATCGAGTGGACAATCATCCCCAACCGCTCGACACAACTTCTCGCCTTTGTCGCCGGCAATTTCGACATGACCTTTCCCTATGAGGTCACGGTGCCGATGCTGAAGGACATCAAATCGCAGATGCCCACCGCGCAATGCGAGATCACGCCGCAGAATGTCGCGCCCAACCTGCTGATGACGCAGAAGCCGCCCTTCGACAATCCCGACCTGCGCCGCGCCGTGGCGATGAGCATCGACCACAAGGCTTTTATCGACATTCTCGGTGAAGGTCAGGGGGACATTGGCACCGCGATGCTGCCAGGTCCCGAAGGCCAATGGGCGATGCCGGCGGACATGCGCCAGAAGCTCCCCGGCTATGATCCCGATCTCGCCAAATCGCGTGCCGCGGCGCAGAAGATCATGCAAGGCCTCGGCTACGGGCCGGATAAGCGCCTCTCGGTCAAGATCGCGGCACGCAACCTGCCGCTTTATCGCGACCCCGCCTCGATCCTCGCCGACCAGCTGAAGAATGTCTGGATCGACGCCGAGCTTGAGCTGGTGGAAACCGCGAACTGGCTGCCGCGTCTGGTGCGTTCGGATTTCGTGCTGGCGCAGAGCCTCGCGGGCAGCGGGCTCGATGACCCCGACCAGAATTTCTATGAAAACTATGTCTGCGATTCGAACCGCAACTACACCCATACCTGTGACCGCGAGCTCGACAAGATGGTCGATGCGCAATCGCAGGAAACCGATCTGGAGAAACGCCGTCACCTGGTTTGGGAGATCGACAGCCGCTTGCAGCAGAATGTAGTACGCCCGATCCTCTACCACATTCGCTCGGCCACCTGCTGGCGCCCCGAGGTGAAAGGCATCAACCTGCAGGTCAACAGCATCTATAACGGCTGGCGCATGGAAGACATCTGGCTCGACAAGTAGGTCGGGCCGCCGCGCCGGCAGGGGTAGGGCTCACTCCGCCTCCCTGGCGCGGTCGCGCAGCACGTATTTCTGGATTTTGCCGGTCGAGGTTTTTGGCAGCGCGCCAAACACGATGTGACGCGGCGCCTTGAAATGCGCCATGTGCTGGCGGCAGAAGGCGATAATGTCGGCGGGCTCGGCCGCGGTGCCCGGCTTCAGCGTGACAAACGCGCACGGCGTCTCGCCCCATCGTTCGTCCGGGCGCGCGACGACGGCTGCCTCGAGCACGGCGGGGTGGCGGTACAGCACGTCCTCGACCTCGATCGTCGAGATGTTTTCGCCGCCCGAAATGATGATGTCCTTCGAGCGGTCCTTGATCTCGATATAGCCGTCGGGATGTGCCACGCCGAGATCGCCGGTGTGGAACCAGCCGCCGGCAAACGCCTCCTCGCTGGCCATGGGGTTCTTCAGATAGCCCTTCATGACGATGTTGCCGCGCATGAAGACCTCGCCCATCGTCGCACCGTCACTCGGCACCGGCTGCAAGGTCTCGGGGTCGGCCACCATCAACCCGTCGAGTACCGGGTAGTTCACGCCCTGCCGTGATTTGAGACGGGCCCGCTCGGCGGCATCGAGCCCGTCCCATTCATCATGCCAGGCACAGATGACGGCCGGCCCATACACTTCGGTCAGGCCGTAGACATGGGTGATCTTGAAGCCGAGCGCCTCCATCCCGCCGATCACCGCGGCGGGCGGCGCGGCGCCGGCGGTCATCATCTCGATCGGGCGCGGCAGGGGCTCGTCGCGGGCATGCAATAGCACAGTCATGACGATCGGCGCACCGCACAGGTGGGTCACGCCGTGCTGTTCGATCGCGTCATAGATCGCCGCCGCCTCGACCCGACGCAGGCAGACATGCGTGCCGGCCAGCGCCGTAATCGTCCAGGGAAAGCACCAGCCGTTGCAGTGGAACATCGGCAGGGTCCAGAGATAGACCGGGTGCTGCCGCATGCCCCAGGTCAGGATGTTGCCGAGCGCGTTCAGATAGGCGCCGCGATGGTGGTACACGACACCCTTCGGATTGCCGGTAGTGCCGGAAGTATAGTTGAGCGCGATCGCCTCCCACTCGTCCTCGGGTGTCAGCTCCGCGAAATCGGGATCGCCGTCGGCGAGGAACGCCTCGTAATCGAGCGCGCCGAGGCGCTCGCCACCCGGTCCGAGTGGGTCGGCGATGTCGATGACCAGCGGCTTTTCGTCGAGCAGGGCGAGAGCGCGGCCGATCACCGGGGCAAATTCGGTGTCAATAATCAACACCCTAGCCTCACCGTGCCCCAGAATGAAGGCAATCGTCTCGGCATCAAGGCGGATGTTCAGCGCGTTCAGCACCGCGCCGGCCATCGGCACACCAAAATGCGCTTCGAAGCCTTCCGGCACGTTCGGCGCCATCAGCGCCACCGTGTCACCGCGCCCGATGCCGTGTTTGCTCAGTGCGCTGGCGAGGCGGCGGCAGCGTTCGAGGCTCTGCGCCCAGGTATAGCGCCGCTCGCCGTGGATAACCGAAATGCGTTGCGGGTACACCGCCGCCGACCGGCGCAGGAAACCGATCGGCGACAGTGGCACATAATTGGCCGCGTTCTTGTCGAGCCCGGTCTCGTAGGGGTGCGGAGCGTCAGGCATTGGCTTAGTTCCGGCAATCATCTCCCACCTTCAAACTGTCATCGCGAGCGCAGCGAAGCAATCTCGCGCCGCGGAGACTCGAGCGGTGCGAGATTGCCGCGTCGGCTGCGCCGCCTCGCGACGACGTCCTTGGAAGCGAGCGCGTGTGTTCAGCTGCGGCTTTGCGGAAAATGCGCGATATCGTCGGGCAGACCGAGCCAGCGATGCATCGATTCCTCCCAGCCCGAGGAGGTCGGTGCCGGGAAATGCGGGTCGGCGAAGGCGCCGACAGCGATGCCATAGATCGCCGGATTGCGATCGCCTTCCCAATACACGCTGGTCCCGCATGTCGGGCAGAAGTGAAAGCGAATCTCCGATCCGCTGTCGCCCAGTCGCGCGTATATCTTTTCATCGCCCTCGAAGCGCACCCGCGTCTTCGGGTAGGCGGCGCCCGAATGCACGACGGCGCCGGTGCGCCGCTGGCACGCGACGCAGTGGCAGATATAAACCCGGTCTGGCTCCCCCGACGCGATCGCCCGAAGCTGGCCGCAATGACACTGCGCGACACGTTCCATCCCCGACATCACCCTTCATGTGCAGACCGAGCCGGTATAATGGCATCGCCGCGGCGGCCTCAGAAAGATAGTAACGCCGAGATGCCGACAGCCGCGGGCCGCCGTCATATACGATGGGACAAGCACATTGATACGAACCAGCGCCTCGATCGCCCGCCTTGCGGCCGGCCTGCTCCTCGTCATGCCGCTGCTCGCGTGCGGCGACAGCGAGGCAACCCAGCGCAGGAATTTTGTCGCCTGGTTGCAGATGCGCATCATCGCCAAACCCGGTGTGCATGTGCCGCATATGACGCCGGAGGAAACCGCCTTGTTCGGCGCTTACGCCAAACACTATGCGGTGATCGCCGACTTCAATGCCGGCATGGACCAGTCGGTGTCGCAGCCCCTGCAGCAGGCCATCGCGAAGGGCGTGCCGCGCTCGCTCAACGAGGTCGTTACCCGGCGCAGTGACATCGCTGCTTTGCGCGATGGGATGGCGGCGATCCGCGGGGCCCTCGACCGGCAACTCGCCAGTGCCGACACCGCGCACGCCGCCCTCGACCAACCGCCCGACCTGAAACCGGTCTATGACACCGCTTACGACCGCGACGTGAGCCAACCCGCAAAGGCGTTCAGGAATATTTTCCCGGAACTCGACGCCTCGATCCAGGCGATTCTCGAACTGGCGGAGTTTCTCGACCAGCATAAGACCGCGGTACAGCTTGATGGCGCGATGATCCGCGTCACCGATCCCGCCCTGCAACCCCGCCTGCAAGCCCTGGTCGAGGCCATGCGGACCAAGCTGGAAGCCATGCAGAAGGCCCAACAGCGGATGAACGCCCTCGTCAACGGCACGTAACCCGAGGGTATCTTCGCAACAAACAGGCAGCTCAGGCTCCGGCGCTTGGACTGCTGCCGGATTTCCTCAGCCGAAATAGTGGCGCGGGGGTTTGCCGAGGGTTTTGCGGAACATCGCGGTGAAGGCGCTGGGGCTGCGATAGCCGACATGATGCGCGGTGCCGGCGATGTCAGCGCCTTGCGCGAGACCCGCCAGCGCGGCGGCGAGGCGCAACTGCGAGCGCCAGGCGCGGAAGCTCATCCCGACCTCGCGCGTGAACAGGCGGGCCAGGGTGCGGCTGCTCGCGCCGGCCGTATCGGACCAGCGCTCCAGCGTGTCGGTGCGTTCCGGCTCGGCCAGCAATGCGCTGCAGATCGCGCGCAGCCGGGGGTCGCGGGGCATCGGCAATTGCAGATGCTGCGCCGCGCTGCGCCCGATCTCGTCGAGGATCAGCGCCGCGATCAAGGCGAACCGCCCCTCGGCCGGGTAATCCACTGGCGCGTCGGCCATTTCGAGTACCAGCTCGCGCAGCAGACCCGACATCAGGATCACCTTGCAGGCCATTCCGGCCGGAGCACCGGCGACCGGGTCGATATAGAGGCTGCGCATCGCGACCGGGCCAGACATGCGGATTTCGTGCACCGTCCCAGCCGGGATCCACACCGCCCGCTGCGGCGGCACGATCCAGCTATCGGCGCCGGCCGTAACGCGCATCACACCCGAGGCGGCCCAGGCGAGCTGTGCCCGTCTGTGGCTATGCGGCGCGATATGCCAGCCATCGGCGAAATCCTTGGGCATGCCGGCGAGCGGCCGCGGCGTGTGCTGATAATCGTCGGCGTTAGTGCTTTTCATGTCCGGTTCTCGACGATGCTTGGCACGACATAGTTATTCCGCCGCGAGTATGTTCTATGTGGAAGCGGCGGGTCCAGCGCGCGCGAGGAGGTGCGGAATGGCATCGATGGATATGACATTGCCGCCGGTGGCGGCATCGCGCCGGGTGATCGGCTTTATCAATGCCGGTCATGTGATCGACCACATGTTCATGCTGATCTACCCGACCGCGGTGCTCGGCATGCAGATGCAGTTCGGACGCTCATACGGCGAGATGATCACGCTGGCGCTGGGCGGGTTTATCGCCTTTGGCGCGGGGTCGCTGCCGGCCGGCTGGCTCGGCGACCGCTGGAGCCGGCGCAACATGATGGCGGTGTTCTTTTTCGGGATCGGTGCCGCGACCCTCGCGACCGGATTTGCCCAAGCGCAATGGCAGGTTGCCGGCGGGCTGGCGGCGATCGGCCTGTTTGCCGCGATCTATCACCCGGTCGGCACGGCGATGCTGGTCAGCCATGCGGAGCGCGGCGGCAAACTGGGCCGCACGATTGGCGTCAACGGTGTGTGGGGCAATCTCGGGGTCGCCTTTGCGGCCCTGACAACCGGCGGCATCACCCAGTGGCTCGGCTGGCGCTACGCGTTTGTCATGCCCGGTCTCGTCGCGATCGCGGTCGGCGCCTGCTATGTCGCGATGGTGCCCGACGAGCCGAACCACAGCGGGCGCAAGGCGGCGCGCGCGGTGACGTTCCCGCGAGAGGTCGTCATTCGCGCGTTTCTCGTGCTGGTACTGGCGACGTTGGCCGGCGGCATGGTGTTCAATGCCACCACCGTGGCCTTTCCCAAGCTGATCGACGAGCGCCTGCCGCAGCTCGCGGGCTCGACCTTCCGGGTCGGGATGCTGGTCTGCGGCGTCTATGTGATCGGGGCGTTTTCGCAGCTGATCATGGGGCGGGTCATCGACAGGCACCCGCTCAAGGTCGGGTTTCTCGGCATCGTGCTGTTGCAGGCGCCGCTGCTGTTGGTGACCGCCTTCGCCACCGGCTGGCCGATGGTGATCGCGGCAACCGCGATGATCTTCACGGTGTTCGGCCAGATCACCTTCAACGACGCGATGGTGGCGCGTTATGCCAGCGCCGAGTGGCGCGCCCGGGTCTACGCGGTGCGCTACCTGCTCTCCTTCGGGATCGCCGCGACGGCGGTGCCGCTGGTCGCCTTCATGCACGAGCATGGCGGATTTACCGTGCTGTTCGAGGTATTGGCCGGGTTTGGCCTATTGGTTTTGCTCGGCGCCCTGCTGTTCCCGATGCGCCGCGACGAACTCGCGCCGGCGGCGGCGCCTGCCACTCAGGCGGCGGCCGCTGAATAGCGCCGCCGCTTGGCAAAAGCGAGGTTGGAGCCGAGAATCCTCTCTCGCAGGGAGGAGAACACAGTAGATGCCAGGCTATGCCGAGATTTATCGACGGTCGCTGGCCACACCGGAGGCGTTCTGGGCCGAGGCGGCGGGCGCCGTCGATTGGGAGACCCGCTGGGAGCGCGTGCTCGACGATAGCCGGCCGCCATTTTATCGCTGGTTTGCCGGCGGCCGGCTAAATACCTGCTGGAACGCGCTGGACCGGCATGTCGCGGCGGGAAATGGCGAACGCACGGCACTGATCTGGGACAGCCCGGTCACCGGCACGATCAAGTCCTTCACCTATCGCGAGCTGCGCGACCGGGTGGCGCGGTTTGCCGGCGGGCTGGCCGGGCTCGGCGTGCGGGCCGGGGACCGGGTATTGATCTATATGCCGATGGTACCGGAGGCAGCGATCGCGATGCTCGCCTGCGCCCGCATCGGGGCGATCCACTCGGTCGTGTTCGGCGGTTTTGCGCCGCATGAATTGGCGACGCGGATCGACGACGCCAAGCCGCGGGTGATCGTCGCGGCTTCGTGCGGTGTCGAGGTAAATCGGGTCATCCCCTACCAGCCGTTGGTCGACGCGGCGATCGCCGAGGCGCGCAGCAAACCTGACGCGTGCGTCATGCTGCAGCGGCCGATGGGCCGCGCCGCGCTGACGCCGGGCCGCGACCATGACTGGCACGAGCTTGAGGCGGCGGCCCAGCCGGCGGATTGCGTGCCAGTGCTGGCGACCGACCCGCTCTACATCCTCTATACCTCGGGAACCACCGGGGTACCGAAGGGCGTGGTGCGCGACAATGGCGGCTATGCCGTCGCGCTCGCCTGGTCGATGCGGCACATCTACGGCGTAGCGCCCGACGAGGTGTTCTGGACCGCCTCCGATGTCGGCTGGGTAGTCGGGCATTCCTATATCGTCTACGCGCCGCTGATCCATGGCTGCACGACGGTGATGTATGAGGGGAAGCCGGTCGGCACCCCCGATGCCGGCGCCTTCTGGCGGGTCATCGAGCAGCATGACGTGCGGGTGTTCTTTACCGCGCCGACCGCGTTCCGCGCCATCAAGCGCGAGGACCCGGAGGGCGCCTTGATCCGGGCGCATGATCTCAGCCGTTTCCGCGCTCTGTTTCTTGCCGGAGAGCGGGCCGATCCGCCGACCGTCGCCTGGGCCGAGGAACAGCTGAAGGTGCCGGTGATCGATCATTGGTGGCAGACCGAGACCGGCTGGCCGATCGGCGCGAATTGTCTGGGGATCGAGCGCATGCCGGTCAAGCACGGCTCGTGCACGCGCGCGGTGCCGGGCTGGGATGTGCGGGTTCTGGAGGCTGACGCGGTCGGCGAAGCGCGTGAGGTGCCGGCCGGCGAGATCGGCGCGCTGGCGGTGAAACTACCGTTGCCGCCCGGCGCGCTGCCGACGCTGTGGCAGGCCGAAGAGCGCTTTGTCGAAAGCTATCTCAGCGCCTATCCCGGATATTACCAGACCGCCGATGCCGGGATGATCGATAGCGACGGCTATATCCACGTGATGACCCGTACCGACGACATCATCAATGTCGCGGCGCATCGGCTTTCGACAGGCGAGATCGAGGAGGTTGTCGCATCGCACCCCGATGTCGCCGAATGCGCGGTGATGGGTGTAGCCGACGCGCTGAAAGGGCAGGTGCCGCTGGCGCTGGTGGTGCTCAAGGCGGGCGCAGCACGCGCGCCGCAGCAGATCGAGGCGGAGGTGGTGGCGCTGGTTCGTCAGCGTATCGGCCCGATCGCCAGCCTCAGGACAACGCTGATTGTCGAGCGGCTGCCGAAAACCCGCTCCGGCAAGATCCTGCGCGGCACGATGCGCTCGATTGCCGATGGCACCGAATACCGCATGCCGGCGACCATCGACGACCCCGCCATCCTGCCCGAGATCGAGGCGGCGCTAAAACAAGCCGGGTACGGCGGCGAGCCCCGATAGGTTGCCGGAACAACCCTCTCCCGCATTGCGGGAGAGGGGGGACCGCCGCCGGTAGGCGGTGGTGGGTGAGGGTCTGCGGAAAGAGTTTTGTAAGTCCCCCTCACTCCAGCCCTATACCCCAGTGGGGGCGAGGGGTTTTGTGCCGACGCGCGGGCTAGATGCAGCGGTTAGTCGCGGTAGTTTTCCGGATAGAGTTCGCGTTCGACCAATTCGATCAGGATATGCACGACTTTGATGTGCAGTTCCTGGACGCGGTCGGAGAAGCGGCCGACCGGAGTGCAGATGTCGATATCGGCGAGCGCGCCCAGCGCCGAATCAGACCGGCCGGTGAGCGCGATTACCGACAGGCCGGCGGCGCGCGCCGCCTCGGCGGCTTTTGCGATGTTGCTGCTGGCGCCGCTGGTGCTGATTGCCAGGAGGCAGTCGCCGGCCCGGCCGTGCGCCTCGACATAGCGGCTAAAGATGTGGTCGAAGCCGTAATCGTTGGCGACACAGGTCAGGTGCCCGGCATCGCCGATCGCTGTCGCCGGCAGGGCTGGCCGGTCGAGGCGAAAGCGGCCCGATAACTCCTCGGCGAAATGCATCGCGTCGCACATCGAGCCGCCATTGCCGCAGCTATAGACGCGATTGCCGCGGCCGAAGCACGCCGCCAGCAGGCGGCCAGCCTCACCGATCGACCGCAGCGCCGCCTCGTTGGTAAGCAGCGCATCGAGTGCGGTACGCGCCTCCTGCAACGCCTCGGTGACGACCGGGTTTACCGCCGGCAAGCTCAGCTCTCGACGACTTCGTCTTCGTCGCTCGGCACTTCGGTGGCGACCCGCCCCTTGGTCCGCAGGGCGCGGGCGACAACTTCGTCGAGCTCTTCCATCGTGCAGAGGCCGAGCCCGACCGGGTGACGCGGCTTGATATTGGCGCTGTTCCAGTGCGTGCGATCGCGCACCGCCGCGATCGTCGGCTTGGTCGTGCCGATCAGCTTGGTGATCTGCGCGTCGGACAATTCGGGGTGGGTACGCAGCAGATAGGCGATCGCGTCGGGCTTGTCCTGCCGCTTCGAGATCGGCGTGTAGCGGGGGCCCTTGTGCTTGATAAATTGCTGCGGCACGGCTTGCGGCGACAGTTTCAGCCGCGCGTCCGCGTCCTTCTGACAGCGCTCGATCTCCTCCGCCGTCGTCTGGCCGTTGGCCACAGGATCAAGCCCCTGCATCTGGATTGCGACTTCGCCATCGGCGATCGCCTGAACCTCAAGCGGATGCAATTCGCAAAAATCGGCGATCTGGTCGAATGTCAGCGAGGTGTTTTCGACCAGCCATACGGCCGTCGCCTTCGGCATTAACGGAGCAGCCATGGCAAACTTTCCAAAATTCTCGGTGAAACCGGCGCCAACAACGCGCTTTGCTGCAGATATAATGGGCGCGGCGAAAAGAGGAAAGGTGAACAGAGGCCGCGATGATCGAAGAAGAAGACCTGATCCCGCGGCGCCAGCCGCCGAAGCCCAAGGACCTGACGCTGCTCGGTATTGCCGAGCTGGAAGCCTACATCGCGACCTTGCAGGCCGAGATCGATCGCGCTCGCGGCGAGATCGCCGCCAAGCAGAAGCAGCGCAGCGGCGCCGAGGCCTTGTTCAAGCGCTGAGCCCAGGCGCTGATTGCGTGCGCTGATGTCGTCAGCGGCGGTCGCGAGCCACCAACGGCGCAACAAAAAAGCCGGAGCGGCATTTCAGCTCCGGCTTCCCTGATGGGCAACGACGCTGTGCTAGTCGTGCTCCAGAGTAAAAATTTCGTCTTTTATTCGCAGCTTCTGGCGCTTCAGATCGGTGATCGCGTCCTGGTTCGGAAGGGGGCGATGGACCTCTTCGTCAAGCGCCCGATCGATAGTCGCATGCTGATCCCGAAGGGCTTCGATGCGATCTTGCACCGACATGCTGTATCCTCCTGTTCACCGTGACAACGCGCCGATCGTACCGCTGAAACGGCCTCCCGGCCAGGGTATGTTACCCTTTTTTGAAATGGGACGGGCGAGCCACTTTGCGAGGATTTCCCGCATGGTTTTTCGTCTCCTCCAGGGTAGGACGATCGGATGACGGCCGTTCCAAGCCAATCCCGGTTGATCGTCGGCGTCAGTGGCGCGTCGGGTGCGATCTATGGCGCACGGCTCCTCGAGTTGCTGCAGCCGCTGCCCATCGAAACACATCTGGTGATGAGCCGCTCAGCCGAGATGACGCTGGCGCTGGAGACCGAGCTCAAGGCGGCCGATCTGCGGGCGCGGGCCGATATCGTCCATGCCGTTGGCGATCTCGCGGCGCCAATTTCCTCCGGCTCGTTCCGCACGCTGGGCATGGTCATCGCGCCGTGCTCGGTGCGCAGCATGGCCGAGATCGCCAGTGGCGTGACCAGCAGTCTCCTGACACGGGCGGCCGATGTGGTGTTGAAGGAACGCCGGCGGCTCGTTCTGCTGGTCCGCGAGACGCCTCTGCATACCGGACATCTGCGGACATTGACGGCGCTGTCGGAGATGGGGGCGATTATCGCGCCGCCGGTTCCCGCGTTCTACGCCAAGCCGCAAAGCCTTGGCGAGATGGTCGATCAAACCCTCGGCCGCGTCCTCGATCTATTCGATATCGATGCCGGGATCGTTCGCCGCTGGGGCGAAAAATTTTAGCGGGACGGGCGGCAGGTCCGACGGTCGCGGGTTGCTATCACCGGGCGCAGCGCCACCACCTGGTTCCGCGCCATCAGCAACAGCATCATCCCGCAGCCGAGCGCGATCATCGTATTGACCACCATGGTTCAGCCCTCGATTAAACCACGGCAGGAATTACGCCAAAATCGTAACGTTTTGGTTTACGTGCCCAAGTCGGTGCCGGGCGCGGCTCGGGTCAGCGCGATGGCGGCCCGCAGCACGAGCGCCGCCTCTGACGATGTGGCGCGCTCACCGAGGTAACGATCCAGATTACCACGGGCCAGCGCCAGCCGGTCATCCCCCGATGGCAACGGCAGGGGCGCCGCCAGCAGAGCCAACCTGCGTTGCAACCGCCGCTCGGCGGTCAGTTCGAGCTTGCCCACGCCAGCGCGCAACTGCCGGATATCGTCGTCGGCATGTTCCTTGATCCCGCGACGGAGGTTGCGCAATGGAGCAACCAGCTGCGTTCGCAGTCCAGCCGTCGCGGCTTCCGTCACCTCAATCGCCGCCCGGGTCAGTTGGCCGCCGCGGGCAAGGCCAAACCACAGCGCAAAGAGGATCAGGTTGACGTCCAGCCCGTCGCGATCCTGCAATCTCAACAAGGCAGGCGCCACGCCGGGGCGACTATAAAGCGCAAGCGAGAACCGCCAAAAGCCATCCGAGACCATTGCGTCGCCCGCCACCGGATCGTGCATCCCTGTCCCTCGATGGATCGAGCGGCGCCGTGCTATAGTGGGGGGCGGCGCATTTGCCTCTCGCGTCGCACCCGTGGGATGCCGACAAGCGCTTTGTAATGGACCTCGACGTAGAAACCCTTAAGGCGAAGCTCGCCGCTTTGAAGATGGAGCATCGCGACCTCGACGATATCATCTCGCGTGTCGCCGACACTGGCCCGTTTGATCAGCTGCAGATGCAGCGCCTCAAAAAGCGCAAGCTGATGCTCAAGGACCAGATATCGAAGATCGAAAGCGAATTGCTGCCCGACATCATCGCCTAGACTAACTGGCAGCTCAGGACGCTGCCCGCTCGGGTGCGTGGCCAAGCGCGGAGCCGGGGGCGTGCCCATGGGCGTGCATGGCGCGCTTCTGTTCGTACATCGCGCGATCGGCCTCTTCAATCGCGCGCTGCGGATTTTCGCCGCCGGAAAAGGCGTGGATGCCATAGGCGGCGGTGACCGGGATCGTCAACTCGCCCCATTGCAGGGGCGCGCGATCAACCGCCGCGGCCAATGCGGCCGCCTTGTCATGCGCCTGTGCCTCATCGGTTTGCGCCAGGATCACGCCGAACTCATCGCCACCGAGACGCCCGACGACATCGCTTGCCCGGATGTTGTCGCGCAACACCATGGCAAGGTGGCGCAGGGCGGCGTCGCCCGCGGCATGGCCATGCTTATCGTTGATCTGTTTCATGTTGTTGACGTCGAAATAAACGATGCTGGCCGGGACCCCGTAACGGTTGCTGAACGCGATCATGCGGGTCAGTTGCCGGACAAAGGCGCGGCGGTTTGCCACCGGGGTCAGGGCGTCTTCGTCGGCGAGGCGCTCGAGGCCATGGATGCGGTGGCGCGCCTTGGCCAGATCCTCGCGCAGCCGATCGCGCTCAGCGATGAGCCGGGTGAGCGCGCCGTGCAGATCGGGAGGCAGACTATCCGCCGAAAATGCCGGTAGACAGAGCGCCTTCGCGATGTCGTCCGGGCGCGGAGCGGCCGAAACCACACGTGAACGTGGACGCCGTTCCTCGTCCCGTCTGGGGGGCTTGGCATCGCTGCTTGGCATAACAACTACCCCTGGCCTTGCACCATGGCCGGCACCGTTAACTATAACTTCGCCCGACAATTTCCGCAGTGAATTTCCCGGCACTTTGAGGGACAAGTGTGGCAACGTGGCGACCGCGTCGGTGCGACAACAAACCGAAGGAGTGTCATGAGCGAGGCGGCCTGCGTGATCGGGATCATCATGGGCAGCCAATCCGACTGGGAGACCATGCAGCATGCCGCGCGGGTGCTCGATCGGCTTGGCATCGCCCATGAGACGCGAATCGTATCGGCCCACCGCACCCCCGACCGCCTGTACGAATACGCTCGCACCGCGCAGAAGCGTGGTCTCCAGGCGATCATCGCGGGAGCCGGCGGCGCGGCACATCTTCCCGGTATGGCGGCGGCGATGACGACGGTACCAGTGCTCGGCGTGCCGGTGCAAAGCCGCGCCTTGCAGGGCCTCGACAGCCTCCTGTCGATCGTCCAGATGCCGGCCGGGATTCCTGTTGCAACCTTCGCGATCGGCCAGGCGGGTGCCACCAATGCAGCATTGTTTGCCGCCGCGATCGTTGCCCTGAATGATCCCGGTGCCGCCGCCGCACTCGCCGCGTGGCGGCGATCCCAGACCGAAGCGGTCGCCGAGACACCCGTCGACGCTTGATGCTGTTACCGGGAAGTACGATCGGGATTGTGGGCGGCGGCCAGCTTGGCCGTATGACCGCGATGGCCGCGGCCCGCCTCGGCTATCACACGCATGTCTTCGCCAACGAGGATGACGCACCGGCGGTGCAGGTCAGCAGCGCCGCGACGATTGCGCCGTTCAGCGATACCGGTGCCGTCGCGCGCTTCGCCGCGGCCATCGATGTCGCCACCTGTGAATTCGAGAACGTCCCGGTCGCGGTATTGCGGCGCGTTGCAGCCCGCAAACCTGTCTCGCCCAGCCCCGCCATTCTCGAGACGGTGCAGGATCGCCTGCGCGAAAAGAACTTTCTGCGATCGATCGGTGTCGCGACCACCGAGTTTCGCGAAATTGCCGGCCCTGACGCGCTTGCCGCTGCCACGGCCGAACTCGGCCGCCCCGCGGTGCTTAAAACCGTGCGGTTCGGCTATGACGGCAAAGGCCAGGTGCTGCTGACGCCGGAGATGAACCTCGACGAGGCCTGGCGGCGGATGGGGGCGACGCTCGGAATTCTTGAAGGCTTTGTTGATTTCCGCTGCGAGGCCTCGGTCATCGTGGCGCGGGGCGCGGATGGGGCGTGCGCCGCCTATCCGGCGGTCGAGAATCGTCATGTCAACCACATCCTCGATACGACAATCGCGCCGGCGACGATCGAGCCCGAGCTGGCCACCGAAGCCGAGGCGATCGCCCGCCACGTGGCCGAGCAGCTCGGCCTCGTCGGAGTGCTGGCGGTCGAGATGTTCGTCACAAAATCGGGGGGCATCCTCGTCAATGAATTGGCGGCGCGGCCGCACAATTCCGGGCATTGGACGATCGACGCCTGCATGACAAGCCAGTTCGAGCAGCTGGTGCGCGCAATCTGCGGGCTGCCGCTCGGGTCCACCGATCGGCATAGCGACGCCGTCATGACCAACCTGATCGGACGCGACGTCGCGGATTGGCGTGCCGCGCTCGATGAACCCAACGCAAAACTGCACCTCTACGGCAAGAGCGCGGTGCGCCCGGGCCGCAAGATGGGTCACATCACCCGGTTGCTGCCGCGCTCATCCGGTACGCCGTGAAACGCGCCTGCCGCGGCGGCACCGCCGGTGGCGGCGTCAGGATTCGCCGGCGGCTCTGAATTCCTTGAAGATGCGGGAGGCGACCTGCATCGACTCGCGGATGATCGGCACACCGATATAGCCGGATAGATGCAGCATGACCTCGATCAACTCGTCCTCGGTCCAGCCCTGCCGCAACGCCATGCGCAGATGCAGTTCGAGTTCCGGCTCGCGGCCCATGCAGGTGTCGGACACCACGCACAGCAGCGCGCGCGTCTTCAGGTCGAGGCCGGGTCGGGTCCACAGCGCACCGAACACGGTCTCGGTTGCCACCTCGATGAATTTCTGCATGACCGGGTCGCTGTAGACCCCCTTCGAGGCGGCCTCGACCGCGGCGTCGCCCATCAGCTTGCGGCGCATTTCGGCGCCCTTTTTGTGCAATTCGCTGCCGACCGGCATGGGTCCCTCCTGTGTTGTTTGTGGGCGGCATCTTGCCCGCCGCTGCTGGCCTTGTCGCCCCTTTGATGCTATCCCGCCCGCATGCATGACATCATGAGCCGCCTGGAGGAGAAGCGCGGTGCCGCCCGGCTCGGCGGCGGCAAGCGCCGCATTGAGACGCAGCACAGCAAGGGCAAGCTCACCGCCCGCGAGCGCATTGAACTCCTGCTCGACCCCGACTCGTTTGAGGAATGGGACATGTTTGTCGAGCATCGCAGCAGCGACTTCGGCATGGCCGAGCAGAAGGTGCCGGGCGATGGCGTCGTCACCGGCTATGGCACGGTCAACGGCAAATTGGTCTTTGTCTTCAGCCAGGATTTCACGGTGTTTGGCGGCTCGCTCAGCGAGGCGCACGCCGAGAAAATCTGCAAGATCATGGACCAGGCGATGAATGTCGGTGCGCCGGTCATCGGCCTCAACGATTCCGGCGGCGCGCGTATTCAGGAGGGCGTCGCCTCGCTGGCGGGTTATGCTGACGTGTTTCAGCGCAATGTGATGGCCTCGGGGGTGGTGCCGCAAATATCGCTGATCATGGGGCCGTGCGCCGGCGGTGCGGTGTATTCGCCGGCGATGACCGACTTCATCTTTATGGTCAAGGACAGCTCGTACATGTTCGTGACCGGCCCCGATGTCGTGAAGACGGTCACCCACGAGACCGTGACGCAGGAGGAATTGGGCGGCGCCATCACCCACACGACTCGTTCCGGCGTCGCCGATATGGCGTTCGAGAACGATGTCGAGGCGCTGATCGAATTGCGCCGATTTATCGATTTCCTGCCGCCCTCGAACCGCGCGCCCGGCGCGCCGCGTACCGCCAGCGATCCGCGCGACCGGGTCGAGGCCTCGCTCGATACGCTGATCCCGGCCAACCCGAACAAGCCCTACGACATGAAGGAGCTGATCGAGAAAGTCGTCGATGACGGCGATTTCTTCGAAATCCAGCCGGCCTATGCCGCCAATATCCTGATCGGCTTTGCCCGCATGGAGGGCGCTACTGTCGGTATCGTCGCCAACCAGCCGATGGTATTGGCCGGGTGTCTCGACATCGATAGCGCGCGCAAAGGCGCCCGCTTTGTGCGGTTTTGCGACTGTTTCAACATCCCGATCGTCACCCTGGTCGATGTGCCGGGATTTCTGCCGGGCACCGCGCAGGAATACGGCGCGATCATCAAGCACGGTGCCAAATTGCTGTTCGCTTTTGCCGAGGCGACGGTGCCCAAGGTGACATTGATCACCCGCAAGGCCTATGGCGGCGCCTATGACGTGATGAGCTCAAAGCACCTGCGCGGCGACGTCAATTTCGCCTGGCCCTCGGCCGAGATCGCGGTGATGGGGCCGAAAGGCGCGGTCGAGATCATCTTTCGCGGCGATATCGGCGACGCCGGCAAGATCGAGGCGCGCACCGAGGAATACCGCGAGAAATTCGCCAACCCCTTCGTCGCCGCCAGCCGCGGCTTTATCGACGACGTGATCCAGCCCTCATCGACCCGCCGCCGCCTGTGCCGCGCCCTGGCGATGCTGCGCGGCAAGCAACAGCAGAACCCGTGGAAAAAACACGACAACATCCCGCTGTGACGCACCGCGCGCCCAAAGAACTAAGGGTCATTGCGCAAGTTATATACCCATATACTCGAAATCAAATGGTTGATCCATTAATCAATCGAGTCTCGCATGACCTTGCCCGCTGATCAAAGGCACTTAGGATGAAAGATGGTAACGGCTTGACGCCCCGACTATTTAAGTGGCGAATGCGACGACTCGCGACACCTAAGAAGAACTCGAGATCAGACGTCCCAAATTTCTTATGCTCGTTTATACGATTATCAAAGGCAAAGAAATAAACGAGAGAATCTATGTATAACAGTTTATCAAAATCTCGACCTAGATTGGAGCTCGCTTCGATTTCTCCGGCCACGAGAACCTGTGTCGTGTACCGTTCGACATTTAATTCCCGCGGCTCGCATAGAATTGCCGAGAAGTCAACTAGAAACTCCCGCCTATCTTCTGTAATCGTGAGCGATCTACCAAATGCAGATTCAATATGGGGAACGTGTTTCTTAAGTTCACGATCAAGGACATCGCAGATGTTGGTTGTCATTCCCCCTTCTGCTCTTTCTGCGGCTTCGCTTAGGGCCTGGCACACGATCGTTTCAAGATGGGAGACGGCAGGTAGGGCGATTGTTGCGTCCATTCTGAATTCTCAAATTCCTGATCGTACACTAGGTTAACATTACCGGTGTCAGGGTGTTCTCTGAAATGACGTATGTTCCGTAAGATCCTGATCGCCAATCGCGGCGAGATCGCGTGCCGGGTCATTCGCACGGCGCGGCGCATGGGCATCAAGACCGTGGCGGTGTATTCCGAGGCGGATGCCGATGCGCTGCATGTGCGCGAGGCGGATGAGGCGGTGGCGATCGGGGCAGCGCCGTCTTCCGAGAGCTATCTGCGGGCCGATCGCATCGTTGAGGCCTGCAAGCAGACCGGCGCCGAGGCGGTGCATCCCGGCTATGGCTTTCTGTCGGAGCGTACCGCGTTTGCCGAGGTGCTGGCGGAAGCGGGCATCGCCTTTATCGGCCCGACGCACGAGGCGATCGCGGCGATGGGCGACAAGATCGAGTCGAAGAAACTGGCCGCGGCGGCCGGAGTATCGACCGTGCCCGGCTATCTCGGGGTCATCGAGGATGGCGAGGCGGCGGTAAAAATCGCGCGCGACATCGGCTATCCGGTGATGATCAAGGCGTCGGCTGGCGGCGGCGGCAAGGGCATGCGCATCGCGCACAACGATGCCGAACTGCACGAGGGCATCAGCGGCGCGCAGAACGAGGCGCGCTCCAGTTTTGGCGATGACCGGGTGTTTCTCGAAAAATACGTCGAGGAGCCGCGCCATATCGAAATCCAGGTATTGGGCGATGCGCACGGCAATGTCGTGCATCTCGGCGAGCGCGAATGCTCGATCCAGCGGCGTCATCAGAAGGTTATCGAGGAAAGCCCAAGCCCGTTTCTCGACCCCGAGACGCGCGCCGCGATGGGGGCGCAGGCGGTGGCATTGGCCAAGGCGGTCGATTACCGCTCGGCCGGCACGGTCGAGTTCATCGTCGACCGCAACCGCAATTTCTACTTCCTCGAAATGAACACAAGGCTGCAGGTCGAGCACCCGGTCACCGAACTGGTGGTCGGGCTCGACCTCGTCGAGTTGATGATCCGGGTGGCGGCGGGCGAGAAGCTGCCGTTCACGCAGGACGATATCAAACAGACCGGCTGGGCGGTCGAGGCGCGGGTGTATGCCGAAGACCCGTTGCGCAATTTCCTGCCCTCGATCGGCCGTCTGACGCGGTATCAGACACCGCAAGGCGAGGGGATCCGCATCGATACCGGTGTCTACGAGGGCGCCGAGATCGCGATGTATTACGACCCGATGATCGCGAAACTGTGCACCTATGGCGGAGACCGCGAGACCGCGATCGACCGCATGCTCGACGCACTCGACGGGTTCTACATTTCGGGCGTACGGCACAACATCGCGTTC
>JAFAYW010000283.1 GCA_019240125.1 Alphaproteobacteria bacterium | reverse complement strand
TGCGAAAGCAGGACCCACGGGCCGACTGGCGAATTGTTGCATGGTGGGTCCCTGCTTTCGCAGGGACGAAATACGTTTTGAATTAATACTTGTGCGGCGGGGACGATTGGTAATGCTGCCGGCGCGCGCTCTGTACCGCTGCGAACTGAGTGGAATGCGCGCCTTATCGGCGCGGGGTATGGGACAGGAATGTTGCCGTTGCGGTATCCTGGGCACCACGCGTGGGTGAGAGGGCCGGGATTGTCCCTATGTCGATAGCGATCAGCCAGTTGCATCCGATTTTTGTCGGCGAAGTTTCGGGGATCGATCTGCGGCGACCGCTGGCGCCCGATGAGGTGGCGGCGATCGAGGCGGGGATGGATCGCCATGCCGTGCTGGTGTTTCACGGCCAGGACATCACCGACGAACAGCAGATCGCCTTCTCGCGCAATTTCGGCGAGATCGAGAATTCGGCCGGCGGCACGGTCACCCGGCCGGAGCAGAAGCGGCTCAGCGCGCTGATGAACGACGTCTCCAATCTCGGGCAGGACAACAGGCCGCTGGCGCGCGACGATCGTCGCCGCCTGTTCAACCTCGGCAACCAGCTCTGGCATTCCGACAGCTCGTTCCGCGCGGTGCCGGCGAAATACTCGCTGTTGTCGGGGCGGGTGGTGGTCGACAAGGGCGGCAACACCGAGTTCGCCGATATGCGCGCTGCCTATGATGCGCTCGACGCCGAGACCAAGGCGGCGGTCGAGGACCTCGTCTGCGAGCATTCGCTGATGTATTCGCGCGGCTCCCTGGGCTTTACCGAGCTCAGCGCGGAGGAGCAGGCGATGTTCCGCCCGGTGCGGCAGCGCCTGGTGCGCACGCACCCGGTGACCGGCCGCAAATCGCTGTACCTGGCATCGCATGCCGGCACGATTCTCGGCTGGCCGGTGCCGGAGGCGCGCGCCTTTCTGCGCGACCTGACCGAGCACGCGACCCAGCCGCGTTTTGTGTTCAGCCATAAATGGCGGCAACACGATCTGGTGATGTGGGACAACCGGCAGACGATGCACCGGGTTCGCCGCTTCGACGACTCGCTCATCCGCGACATGCGCCGCACCACCGTCGCCGGGGACGCCCCCACGGTGGAGCAGGCCGAGGCGGCGTAGATGTTCAGACGCGAGGCCATCGCCATGCTGGCCATGTTTGGGCTGCCGGCGCTCATCGCCGTTATTGCGATCGCGATCTTTCAGGTGTCGCGCGTCGTCTTCTTTCGCTGAAACAATCGCTGTCATTGCGGGGCGGCGAAGCCGACGCGGCAATTTCCTGCCGGCGAAGTCTCCTCTGCACGAGATTGCGTCGTCGCTTTGCTCCTCGCGAATGACACGTTGGGGGAATGCGTAACGGCTGGCGTCTCGCGGCGGGGGGTGGTACAGAGGCGGGGTCGAATGCACGCCGGCAGGAGAGGTCGCGTCCCGTTATGCGGGAGCGCGGCGCCGAAGGAGCAACCGCCCCGGAAACTCTCAGGCACAAAGGACTGCTGGCGGAAGGGCACTCTGGAAAGCGGCGTCGCCGGCTGATGGGCCGGTCGCGCTCACCGACGGAGTAAACCGGCGCAGCCTAACGCGGCCCGGTGAATCTCTCAGGGTACAGGACAGAGGGGGCATCTCCCGGACGCATGCCGCGTCCGCGACCCGGAGGTGCGCCTGTTGTCCGAAGCGTCAGGTTCCGCCGCATTGCGGCAAACCCCCCTCCATGATCTGCACATCGCGCGCGGCGCCCGTATGGTGCCGTTCGCCGGTTACCAGATGCCGGTGCAGTACCCGAGCGGCATCATTGCCGAACACCTGCATACCCGCGCCAAGGCCGGGCTGTTCGATGTCTCGCATATGGGGCAGATCGCCTTGCGCGGTGCGGATGCGGCGCGGGGGCTGGAAACGCTGGTGCCGGGCGACATCGCTGGGTTGGCGCCGGGACGGATGCGCTACACGCTGCTGCTCAACGAGGCGGGCGGCATCCTTGACGATCTGATGGTGACGCGCACCGATGACGGGCTGATGCTGGTCGTCAACGCGGCCTGCAAGGATGCCGATCTGGCGCATCTGCAACGCCATCTCGGCGGCGGTGTCGATATCGAGCCGCGTTTTGAGCGTGGCTTGCTGGCATTGCAGGGGCCCCAGGCGGCAGCGGTCATGGCCCGGTTTGCCGTGGGCATCGACCGCATCCCCTTTATGAGCGCCGCCACCGCGACCATCGCCCGCGCCCCCTGCGCGGTGACCCGCTCCGGATATACCGGCGAAGACGGGTTCGAGATCGCGATGGCGCCGGAGCATGCCGCCGCGGTCGCGGAGGCGCTGCTGAACGAGCCGGAGGTCGTGCCGATCGGTCTGGGCGCCCGCGATACGCTGCGCCTCGAAGCCGGGCTGTGCCTCTACGGCCACGATATTGACGAGACCACCACACCGATCGAGGCGAGCCTCGCCTGGACAATCCCGAAGCGCCGCCGGGCCGAGGGCGGCTTCCCCGGCGCCGCGATCATTCGGCGCCAGCTCGCCGAGGGAACATCGCGCCGTCGTGTCGGCATCCGCCCCGACGGCCGTGCCCCGGCCCGCGATGGCACGGTGGTACGCGACCCAGCCAGCCGCGATATCGGAAAGATAACCAGCGGCGGGTTTGGCCCGTCGGTCAATGCGCCGATCGCCATGGGCTATGTTGATGCCGCGCAGGCCGCCGAGGGCGGCGAGGTCGCGCTGCTGGTGCGCGATGTGCCGCGCCCAGCCCGCATCGCCGCGATGCCGTTCCATCCGACCCGCTACTACCGCCCCTGACCGGATACACGCCCTTTAATCCGCTCTCCACCGCTTTCCCCGGGTCAAGCCCGGCCAAGGGGACAGGAGGTGAGCCAAGCCGCTGCAACGAGGAGCCCGCCATGAGTTCGCTGCGTTTTACCAAGGACCATGAATGGGTCCGCCAGGATGGCGACACGGTCACGATCGGCATCACCGATTACGCCCAGGAGCAGATGGGCGATGTGGTCTATGTCGAATTGCCGGAGGTCGGCCGCACCGTCGAGCAGGGCAAGGAAGCGGCGGTCGTTGAATCCGCCAAAGCCGCAAGCGAGGTCTACGCGCCGGTCTCGGGCGAGGTGGTCGCGGTCAATGACGCGCTGTCGGGCGACCCGGCCCAGGTCAATGCCGACGCGATGGGTGAGGGGTGGTTTGTCAAAATTCGCCTCAGCGACCCGAAACAGCTCGATGGGCTGATGGACGAGGCAGCCTACCAGGCCTTTGTCGCGGAGCAACATTGATGCGCTACCTGCCGCTGACCGAGGCCGACCGCCGCGACATGCTCGCGACCGTCGGCGTCGATTCGATCGACGATCTGTTTGTCGATGTGCCCGATGCGGCGCGTCATACCGGGCTGGTCGATCTGCCGCTGGCGATGGGCGAACTGGCGGTCGAGCGGCGCCTTTCCGCGATGGCGGCACGGAATGTCAGCGCCGGGTCGGTGCCGTTCTTCTGCGGGGGAGGGGCCTATCGGCATCATGTGCCGGCCGCGGTCGATCACCTGATCCAGCGCGGCGAGTTCCTGACTTCCTATACCCCGTACCAGCCCGAACTGGCGCAGGGCACATTGCAATATCTGTTCGAATTCCAGACCCAGGTCGCGCTGCTGACCGGGATGGAGGTTGCCAACGCCTCGCTTTATGACGGCGCCACCGCCTGCGCCGAGGCGGTGGCGATGGCCGGGCGCGCGACGCGGCGTCGCAAATCCGTGCTGTCGGGCGGGTTGCACCCGCATTACCGCGCGGTGTGCGAGACCTATGCGCAGTTTACCGGCGAGACCTTGCTGGTGCAGGACCCGGCGCCGGGCGGCGGCGAGGATCTGATGGTGCTGGTCGATAAGGACACCGCCTGCGTCGTCGTGCAGAACCCAGACTTCTACGGCGAAATCCGCGACTACAGCGAGCTCGCCGAGCAGTGCCATCGCGCCGGTGCGCTGCTGGTGGTGGTGGTGACCGAAATTCTGTCGCTCGGCGCGATCCGCTCGCCGGGCGAAATGGGCGCCGATATCGTTGCCGCCGAGGGGCAATCGTTCGGTAACGCGCTGAATTTCGGCGGGCCTTATGTCGGCTTGTTTGCGACCCGCGAGAAATTTGTGCGGCAGATGCCGGGGCGGCTGGCGGGCCAGACCACTGATGCCGAGGGACGCCGCGGCTGGGTGCTGACCTTGTCGACGCGCGAACAGCACATCAGGCGCGAGAAGGCGACCAGCAATATTTGCACAAACGCCGGCCTCTGCGCGCTCGCCTTTACGATTCACCTGTCGCTGCTCGGCGAGGCCGGTCTCACCGGGTTGGCGCAGCTCAACCATGCGCTGGCGGTCACCGCCGCCGAGCGGCTGGCGGCGGTGCCGGGTGTCGCGCTGGTCAATGACAGCTTCTTCAACGAATTCGCATTGCGGCTGCCGCGGCCGGCGGCTGGCATCGTCGATGCCTTGGCGGAGCGCGGCGTGCTGGCGGGCGTCCCGGTCAGCCGGTTCTATCCGGATCGCGCCGAGTTGGCCGATGTGCTGCTGGTCGCCGTGACCGAGACCGTGACCGAAGACGATATCGAGCAGTTCGCCCGTGAATTAGCTGGCGAACTGGCGGAGGTGCTGCGATGAGCGAGTGGAGCCAGGCCCTGCGTGCGGTAGGCAAGAATGGCGGCGCGGGTGTCGCGACGATCAGCGGCAATCGCGCTCTGCAGATCGAGGAGCCGTTGTTGTTCGAGCAGGACTCGCCGGGTCATTGCGGCATCGACCTGCCGGAGCCGCCGCCGGTGAAATCGCGGCTAGGCGGCTTGGAGCGGCGCGG
>JAFAYW010000235.1 GCA_019240125.1 Alphaproteobacteria bacterium | reverse complement strand
GACCGGTGTGGCGATCCTGATGTCGCACGACGCGACGCCATGGGTCTGGGGCCGGGTCGCCGGCGACGCGCTCGATATCGCAACTGTGGCAATCGCCTCCCCCGAGAGGCAGGGCGGCGAGGCCAGAAAGCCCTGGGCGCTAGGCGCCTTGCTCGCAGTCACCGCGATTGATCTGTTTTGTGCCTCCAGCCTCCATGCCGAGAAGGGTGGGAACCGGACTGCGCGCGCCAATTACCGTGACCGCAGCGGATTTCCGAAGGGGCAGCACGCGGCGCGTGGCGCGGCTAGCGACTTCCAGACCCCGCGCGAGATTCGCGGACCGGAAGCGCTGCAGCCACAGACACCGCAAGGCGCGCGCCATCCAGCCGCGCCGTCAGGCGAACGGGTACTCTCGAGTTCCGGAGAACGTAAATGAGCGATAAACCTCTGGTCGGAAAAAAGGTCGCGATCCTGGTCGCGGACGGGTTCGAGCAGGTCGAATTGACCGGGCCGCGCGAGGCGCTCGACGCAGCCGGTGCTGATACGAGCATCCTCTCGCTGAAACCGGGCAATGTGCGCGCCTGGAAATTTGTCGACTGGGGCGAGGAGTTTCCGGTCGACATGATCGTCGAAAGCGCCGACCCCGCGGCTTTCGATGCGCTGCTATTGCCGGGAGGCGTGATCAACCCGGATGCGCTGCGGATGAGCCAGACGGCGATGGGGTTCGTGCGGCATTTCTTCGACGCGAACAAGCCGGTCGCTTCGATCTGTCATGGCCCCTGGTCGATTATCGAGGTCGGGGCGGCGCACGGCCGGCGGATGACCTCGTGGCCATCGATCCGCACCGATCTGCATAACGCCGGCGCCGAGGTAGTCGATGAGGCCGCCGTTGTCGACCGCAATATGGTCACCAGCCGCGGACCGCAGGACATCCCCGTCTTCAACCGGGCGATGGTTTCGCTGTTCGCCAATGGAACGAACACTGGCCGGCAAAGCGCGGCTTGAGTCTGGAACCGCCGGGAGCACAGTCCCCTGTCAGGAAGCCCACGCTCTGTCGCTAGTCTGACGCGAGGGGCCCGGGGATCGGCTCGGTCTGATGAGCCCCAACAACGCGGTCGGAGCTTGGATGACCGGATGACCGGAGTTTGCCAGCATGGGGCGATTGGAGCAGGGCCTTGGCATACTGCTGGTCCTGATCATCCTGCTCGATGAGGCGCTCGCGGTATCAATCAGTGCTCCCACGACTTCGCCGGCGGCGTGCCGCTCGCTATACTGCCGGCGGACACGGCGCCCATACAGTGCGTACCAGCGGTAATGGAGGGTTGGGCTCTCCTAGGCCTTGGTGCCGAGGCGTTGTTCGGTGATCGGAGCTCCAGCGTTGTTTCAGTAAGCGACGACGATCTCGATCGGCCCGGCGCGACGGGTTACATCGGTTGCGACGGCGCTGCCGTCGCGCCGCAACACGAGATCGATTGAGGCATCGCCCAAACGTAGATTGGTCAGGCTCACCTCGGACAACCAAGCCGGCAACGCCGGGCGAAAGAAGCGTATCTGGTGCTGTTCCGGCACAAACGAGATGCCCAGGACCGCAGCGAGCAGCGCAAAAACGGACCCGGCCGACCAGGCCTGTGGCGCACACGCGAGTGGGTAGGCGGTCGGTCCGGCGTTGCCGCGTCGCGGGAACCCGCAGAAGAGCTCCGGAAGGCGCTTGAGCGCAAAACTCTGGGCCGCTCCGAACAATCCCTCGAGCACATGCAACGCGGGAGTCTTGAGTCCATAGCGCGCAAAGCCTAGGGCGATCAGGCCGTTGTCATGCGGCCACACGGAGCCATTGTGGTATGACATTGGATTATAGCGCGCCTCTCCAGTGGCAATCGTACGGATACCCCAACCGGAATAAGATGCGGGCGATAGCAGCGTGTCACCGAGGCGCGACGCACGATCCGGCGAGGCGATCCCACCGAAAAGCGCATGCCCAGCATTCGACGACCTTACGCGCAGCGGACGCTTTGTGCCATCAAGTGCCAATGCATAGGTTCCGAAGTCATCGAGCCAGAACGCCGCATCGAAACGGGCCTTCAGCGTCTGAGCTTTAGCGTTTAAGTCATCGGCACGGGATGTCTTGTTCAATGCCGACGCAATAGATGCCGCGCCAATATAGGCGGCGTAGGCGTAGGCCTGCACCTCAGCGAGCGCGATTGGTGCCGCCGCCAGCGAGCCGTCGATGTGGAAAATAGAATCGTTGCTGTCTTTCCAGCCCTGGTTGTCCAGTCCATCGCGTGACTTGCGGCGGTACTCGATAAAACCGTCACCATCGAAGTCGCCGTAAATATCCATCCAGGTGAGTGCCGCTTCGATATGCGGCCAGAGGCCCGATACCAGGTCGAGCTCACCAGTTCGTTCGTAATAAGCCGCAGCGAGTGTCACAAAAAGCGGCGTGGCATCGACGGTGCCATAGTAACGGCCGAACGGCACCTCACCCAAGGCGGCCATCTCGCCCAGCCGCGTCTCGTGCAGTATCTTGCCGGGCTCTGCATCCGCCTTGTGATCGATTTTCGTTGCCTGGTTTGCGGCAAGAAAGCGCAGCGTCCCAGCCGCCAGTTCCGGATCGATCCATAGGCTCTCAATAGCGGTAATCAGCCCATCGCGGCCGAAAGCTGTCGAAAACCACGGCACCCCGGCATAAGGGTAGAGCCCCTCGTCGGTTTTAGTCGTCAACATGTCGAGATCACCGCGCGAACAGCGCAGCCAATCATCGAAAGTCGCATTGCTGCTGGCGATTCGGGTTACATGTGCTTGCCGTTCGGCTGTCCATGCAGTCTCGGCCGCTTTGCTTTGGCGCCGCGAGCTCTGGTGCGCTGCTCGGTCATCGGGCTGGCAGTGGACCTCCAATTGCGCAGCCCAGCTTTCGCCCGGCGCCAGATTGAGATCCCAGAGTGCGCGGTTGCCAGTGAAGCTCGGTTTCGGGTCGAGTACAACGACGCTGCGCCGCGTAACATTATCCAACCCGCGATAGCAGAAGATCATGCCGCTCACATTCAGCTGCACTGGCGCGACGACACCGCGCCGAGATCGAGGTGTGCCGCGTACCTCGAACATGTCGACAAAATCGGCGTCAAGCTGCAGGGTCAGCTCGAACTGCGCATGCTCGAGACCGTAATTATGCAGGCTTAGCGCGGCGAAGAGCGCGTCGGCTCCCAGCGATATTTCGTTGAGAACATGAATAGATGCCGGCGCGAGGTGGCTCTGGTTGTGGTCTGGTTCTGGATTGCTAAGGTCGACCGAGAGCATCGTGTTTCCCTCGGTTACGGTTGACGACAGCAGCAATGGACGCACGCCGTTGATGGCAATCGCCAGCCGTGAAAGGTAGCGGGTGTCCTCGAAGAACAATCCTTCGGCCGCGGCACCCGAAGCCTGGATCTGGCCGAACTCATCAAACACGGCAAAGCTGTTGGCGTTCTTCAGCACGTGCTTGCCGTTCCCGACGGTGCTGGCGGTTAGGGGTATATGGAAAGACGAGAAGCCTGCGATCTCGCCTCCTGGACTGGTTAGCTCTGGCATCTATCTCAGACGACTTGCAGCAATGGCTGGCCGCGCGCGATGAGCCGCCGATAGATCGTGACATAATCCTCAGCCATGCGACGTGCGGTGAAGCGCTCGTCAAATACACGGCGAATGCGGGAGCGGTCGAGCGAATGCAACTTCTGTATCACCCCGGTGGCCGCGTCCTCGTCGTCGACGATAAAGCCGGTTATTCCGTGGTCCACGACTTCTGGAACGGAGCCGTTGCGAAACGCAACGACCGGTGTCCCGCAGGCCATCGCCTCAATCATCGCGAGCCCGAACGGTTCGCGCCACGCGATAGGGAAGAGCAACCCTAAGGCGTTGCCGAGAAATTCGCTCTTCTGATCGTCGCCGATCTCGCCGATGAACTCGACGTTTGCCGTGCCAAGCATCGGCTCGATGTGCTCCACGAAGTACTGCCGGTCGACGTTATCGACCTTGGCTGCGATCTTAATCGGAATGCCCGCTGATGCGGCGATTCGGATCGCGGCATCCGGTGCCTTTTCGGGTGAGATCCGGCCGAGAAACGCAAGATATCCACCGTCGCCAACCCCCGAGAGCAGCAGCCGCGGCGGAAGGCCATGCTGCACGGTGGCAACATAGGCAGCGTGTGGCAACGGCTCGCGCTGCGCATCAGAGATCGAGACCACCGGAACATCGTCAAAAATCGCGTAAAGCGCCTTCATCTCTGGCAGATCGAGGCGACCGTGCAGCGTTGCCAAAAACGGTGTTGCCAGCCGTCGTAGGATCGGAAAGCCGAGATAGTCGAGGTGTAGATGGATGATGTCGAATTCATTGGCGCGCTGCGCAACCTGCTCGAGCATCACGATATGTGGCGCCAGGTAATCGCGCATTGAGCTGTCAAGACGCAGGGCGCAAGGCCAGACGCTCTCAAGCGTCGCCTTCGTGATGCTGTCGCCGCTCGCGAACAAAGTGACCTCGTGGCCAAGCTCAACCAATTGGTCGCTTAAGTAGGAGACGATCCGCTCGGTGCCACCATAAAGCTTCGGCGGAACAGCCTCCATCAGAGGGGCAACTTGAGCAATTTTCATGGCTGTCCGGTGTAAGCTTATCCCATAGGACGGCCAGTACGGTCGCCGCGGCTTCGGGATCTGTAAAAAGGAACCATCGATCAAACGCCGCGAAGCCGCTTTTGTTGCTCGCCTATGGCGGCTGTAAAACCGGAACCGTGCATGAGTCAGCCACTTCGCGAAGACGGGATTAGCTCCCAGTGACGGAACGTCAGCAGCAATACGCGCGGTACTGCTCGCGAAATTGCCCTATGCTATGAATCGTTTAGGCATTTCAGAACCGTAGGCGTCCGGTTTGAACGTTGGGGTGACATCGGCGTGGAACCCGCGTAAGACGCCTTCCTGCCGCAGGCGTTTTAACCGTTCGTGGGCACTCGACGGCGCCAAGTCGAGGCCGAGCCAGGCGCCTAACTGCTCGCCTGCGAGAAGTTAATCGTCTGGTCTTCCTGGCAGGCATAGTGCGAAACGCGGCCGTTGGGTTGACGATTGCTGCAAATCTTGCGTGAAACCGACTGCAGGATCACCAAAATTATTATCGTTGATGGTGACCAATGTCTCGCCATGTTGAATAATTGTAGCAACTTTGCCCCTACATCGGCCGCCTGCGCCTCGTTCTGGTTCCCGTTCGCCAGAGCCCCCCAAACCGCATTCGGTTCTAACCGTGCCAAACCGAATTCCCGGCAATCTCAATACTCAATGACAACGGGTGTTGTGCTTTGCCGATGGGTCACGCTCGCGGTTACCTCGGACCGTAACCGTGTGAAGTAGCACGTCAGCCCAGGGGCCGTCCCGCTCGGACAATTCAACGGCTTCTATGAGATCAGGACAATCAAACGGTTCGGCCTCTGACGGAGCCCTGCCGAAGCGCCGCGGGCAGGTGCTCGACATATCCTGGGCATTGCCGTGCAGCCTTCGATCGAGCCCCGTACCAGTGGTCTCAATGACGAACCCGCAAGTTCGACATGTAATACGCGTGTTCCTCGTTTTGGAGTCCACGTCGGAGGTCATCAGACCGTTCCTCATACAACGCGGGGTGGCGGAATTTGAAGGACTCGAACCCGGATCATTCGGGGAGTTGCTATATGCGCTTATAGCGCCAAAAGAATTGTTTTGTTCGACCACCGGTAAATGAAAGCGTACCGTGGTACCCACCGCCGGGACGCTTTCTATGGAAAGCGCGGAGCCATGCAATTCCGCGAGTTTATTTGCGATCGGTAGGCCCAATCCAGTACCGCTTTTGGTCTTCGTGAAAGTGTTTTCGATCTGCGCAAAGGGTTGGAGCGCTATTGAGATTTCTGCAGGCTTCATGCCAATGCCGGTATCGATAACTGATATGATCACGAGCCCGTTCGTGTCCGTTCGTATATCGACAACGATAGATCCGTCTGCCGGAGTGAACTTGACCGAATTTGACAGCAGGTTTATCAGGATCTGAAGAAGTTTCTCGGGATCCGCTTTGACGCTGGGCAAGGGTACCGGACCATTGATCTCCAATTTTATATGATTCTCCAATACGGCACTTCGGATCGCCAAAACGGCGGTTTCCATAATTTTGGACAGTGCTACAATATTTATCTTGAGTTCCATCGAGCCGGATTCAATTTTCGCAATATCAAGAATGCTGCCGATAATCGCCATTAAATGCGTGCCAGATGTCTCAATATACTGTGCATATTCGCGATAGCGGGGGTCACTGGCTGGCCCATACATCTCGGAAGCGAGAACTTGGGCGAAGCCAATGATAGCGTTGAGGGGCGTGCGCAACTCATGGCTCATATTGGCGAGGAACATTGATTTCGCCTCGCTGGCCGCTTCGGCGCGATCTCGGCTGATTCTGAGCTCGCTATTAGCGACTTGCAGCCGCGCCTCGCTCTCAGCAAGCGCAATCTGATGAGCGGTACGCAGCCCGATCTCTCGGACGAGGTATGCCATCAATGCGATAAGAATGATCGTTGCCAGTGCCGCTTGCGAAACCATTTGACCGGCGTGCTTGTTCGCCTGGCCGAGCGCATAGTCCAAATCAACGCCCACGGTCACCACGAGCGGATAACCGCTAACCCGCCGATAGGCGAAGATGCGCGGAATACCATCTACCCTACCCTGTCTGGTGTAGAACCCCTCGAGTGCCTTCATTGTAGAGGGCCGAGGATCGCCGGCGAGCGATAGCCCAATGCCAGTGGTACCATCAGGACTATCGGGAGCGAAGCGAGCGCGTACCACATCGTCGAGGCCGGTGAGGACAATTACCGTGCGGGTGCTCAGATCCATGTGACGGTGCAGTGCGGTGAGACTGCCCGGCTGGATCAGGAAAACTAGCACCCCGAGAAATTTGCCGTCCGCGCCATCAATGCGGCGGGAAACCGGGATTAACTGGCGATGGCTCACGCGGCCGACGATTGGGTGGCCGATGTAGGTTTGCCCACTGAACTGCGGATCAAGATGCATCCGATATTGATCGCGATCGCTCAAATCGATGGCGGTCGGGTCTGACGCCAGGGTGGTGGATTTCAGCTGCCCATCGGGACCAATGAACGTAATTTCATAAGCTACCGGCACCCGCTTCGCCCAAGCGTACACGTCGAATTTGCCGTCAGCCTCGCGGATTCTGGCGGCGATTACATCCATGGATGTGACGATCTCGTCGAGAACATGGCGCACCTCGTCGTCGAAAGCTATCGCCAAGTTGCGCGTCTCCGAGTGTGCATGCTCCACCGCAAGCCGCCTGGCTTGAATTGTCGACGATAGGACGAGACTCCACAGGGCTATTATCACAGCCAACGAGACGACGATCGTCGTGCTTACGATCCCCTTCGCACGACGACAGGGATCAGCGATAAGCGGCTTCAGTAAGCGTTCCATTTGGGCGTGTGTGATGCATGGGGTTAGGACACCCGGGCGGTTCCTCCGACTTCATAGAGATGCCCGGACGATCACCGCACTGCGGCCGCCCGCAACACCGCGCGTTCCCTTTAGAAGGGATCACTGGACTAAATCATACCGAGATTGTTTAGTATCGGCCGGAGCGGCACATTCTCTCGGCCAGCAGGGAACCCGGTGAATACTTTGTTTTCTACTGCGGAGGTGCATCCGCGTGACCGTTTCGACTATTGGCACAGTGTCGCCTGTCGAACGATCGTAGATCACCATAGTATTCCTGAGAATCCCAGGCATTTCTCCGCCGAGTTGCATGCTGGAAAAATTGCTGATGTCGATCTTGTCAGCTTCGAAAACTCGCCAATTCGGATCGAGCACACCGATCGCCATGCAGATCAAACCGCGCCCGACACGCTATTCCTGTGCCGACAGCTGGCAGGCAGCCTTGTCCTCGAACAACAGGGCAGCGATCTGTTACTGGAGCCAGGGCAGTTGGCTCTGATAGATCCACGGTTTCAGTACAAGGGTGCATTCCATTGTGGATCACGGTTACTTCTGCTCAAAGTGCCGCGAGCCGAAATGGAGGCCCGACTGGGAAGCACGCGTAGTCTCTTGGCCGTCGCACTGAGACCTACGACACCAGAGGTACACTTCGCCTCCGATCTCGTGGGGATGCTCCCAGAGCATGCAGCAGCCGCTACCATCTCCGCCGCCCTGCTTATCAGGAACCAGCTGCTCGATACCGTGGCGCTGGCTTTCCTTTCAAACCCAGACATGCGCGCGAGGTCCTCTCTCGCTCGCGGGCTGGTCAGGCAGCGAGTGCGCGCAGCCGTTCGGGCGCAACTAACTGATCCCGGTGCATCCGTCGACTCCGTTGCAGCTGCGGCCAGAATCAGCGTGCGCTATGCAAACGCCGTTCTTGCGGACGAGAATACCTCCGTGATGCGGCTGTTCCTGTCCGAGCGGGTAGAACATTGTCGCCAGGCGCTGCAGCATCCTGCACAATTGCATCGAACCATCAGCGATATTGCCTATGGGTGGGGCTTCTCTGACATGACACATTTCGGCCGGGCATTCAAAAGGGCATACGGCATGTCGCCACGTGCCTTTCGATCATCACTGCAGCAGCGCGTGGCCTCCGATCTTTAGAAATGCTAGCAGGCCGCTGGCGAGGGCCCGGGTTGTATTTAAGCCTGTTCCGCCCCTTCGCTCTGAATCCGCTGTCCGGCCGAGAACGACAGGTTTCTAGTATCCGCCTACGACAAGTAAGCGGCACAACAGATTGGCCGCCCCCGTAATCTCAACGATGCGCAGGCCAACTAGTGGTCAAAATCAAACGAACGAGTCCGCCAGACGTGAAGGAAATCCGCCGACTTGGCGGTTATCGAGGGTTCCTTCTGTCTGATTCTGTCCACTAGTGGGAGCCGCGACGAACCTGCCCACGTACGATTTCAATACCTATTCTTTCATGCGAGGTTGCAAGGAGAAAGGACCTTTCCGATAGATCATCCTACAGCGCGCCCGATAGGGCTTATGCTTCGGCTTCGTATGTGATCGGCGCCCCTTCCCTCGACGCCATAGTGGACAGCCCTCCTGCTACGCGATAGATAAATTCTATTGCCTCCACACGATCCTTTTTGGCCGAGAGATCGTGCCCACATGGCCGAGATGCAGACGCACGCTGACGCTACCGTGCTTTTTGGACGGGTCGGATGAGGAGCACTTTGACCCGATTTGAGGCACCGAGTGGCAAACAGCGGCGATGTATCTGTGGCGGCCATGATAGGCCACGCGGATTGGGTGTGGGCACTGACCTGCGGCATTGATGACTATGCGGACGAGCTGTGGTTTTCCTATGTCGTCGAGCTTGTCGCCGACTATATGCGCTTCATTGTGAGCGATAACGAAGAAACCGATGCGGCGTTGATGACACACGAAATCAAGCGAGGTTCCGACCGCCTGATTGAGATCGGCATGGCCATGCGTCGCGCCAAACCCGCTGCGAAGAGCGTGGCTCAGAGGGGTATGC
>JAFAYW010000154.1 GCA_019240125.1 Alphaproteobacteria bacterium | reverse complement strand
CTGTTATTGGCGGCGCTCAACAAATCGCGGCCGAGCGTGGCGGCGCATGCGCTGGGGATCGCCCGCGCCGCATTTGAGGATGCCGTCGCCTATATCAACGAGCGGCGGCAATCGGGTCGGCGCATCGTCGAGTTTCAGGGCATCCAGTTTCTGCTGGCCGATCTCGCGACCGATCTGGCGATGTGCGAGGCATGGCTGTGGCATGTCGCCGGGCTGATCGATCGCGGCGAGAGCGACATCGCGGTCGAGGCGTCGATGCTGAAAATGCGCGCCTCAGACCTCGCGATGCGCATCGCCACCGAGGCGGTACAATTGCACGGCGGCTATGGCTATATCAAGGAATACCGGGTCGAGCGGCTGATGCGCGACGCCAAGATCACGCAGATCTGGGAAGGCACCAACCAGATCCACCGCCAGCTGATCGGCCGCAGCTTTATCGACCGCAAGTGATTGCTTGCGTAGGGAACGATGCCCCCAGACCGCAGGTTCGGATTAGTGAGACAACAGCGGAGAAGGAGCGATGGATAGCCCGGTCGAAATCGTGTTCCACAATCTGCAGACTTCACCCGCCCTGGAGGCGGATATCCGTGAGCGGGTCGAGCGGCTCGACAAGCTCTACCCGCGTCTGATCGGCTGCCGCGTCTCGGTCGAGAAGCAGCATCGCCATCACCAGACCGGCAACAGCTTTGACGTGCATATCGAGCTCGACGTGCCGGGTGAGAAGCTGATGGTGACGCAGGACGCGCATCATGTGCGCCAGAAATTCGCGCATGCCGACGACCTCGGCCTGGCCGTCCGAGAGGCCTTCCGCGCCGCCCAGCGCCGGCTGCTCGATTTCAAGCACAAGCAGCAGGGCGTGGTGAAGCCACATGACGAGCCGTTCGCCGGCACCGTCACCGAACTGCACCCGCAGGAAGATCACGGGTTCCTGATGACGCATGAGGGCACGCTGCTCTATTTCCATCGCAACAGCTTGATGCAGCGCGATTTCGACACGCTGACGATCGGCGCCCGCGTACATTTCGTCGAAACGGTCGGCGATACGGGGCCGCTCGCGACCAAGGTCTGGCTCGCGGAAGGGGTGACCGGCTAGAGTGCGCCGATCACCTATCGGAGCCGTCTGTTGAATATATTGATGTGTGGCGACGTGGTCGGCCGTGCCGGCCGCGACGCCATCAAGGCGCATCTGCCGCAGCTCAAACGCGACCTTGCGATCGATCTGGCGATCGTCAATGGCGAGAACGCGGCGCATGGTTTCGGCATCAATGAGCGCCTCGCCGGCGAGCTTTACGATGCCGGTGCCGACGTGCTGACCACCGGCAATCATGTGTGGGACCAGCGCGAACTGATCCAGCAGATCGAGCGCGACCCAAAACTGCTGCGGCCAGCGAACTTCCCGCCCGGCACGCCCGGCAGCGGCCATTATCTGCACGAGATTGGTGCAAAACTCAGCGTACTGGTCATCAATATGATGGGGCGCCTGTTCATGGACTCGCTCGACGATCCATTCGCCTGCCTAACCGCTCTGCTGCGCGACTACCGCATGGGTGACGGGGCCACGGCGATCGTCCTCGATTTTCACGGCGAGGCGACCAGCGAGAAGATGGCGATGGGCCATTTCGCCGATGGCCGCGTCTCAGCCGTACTCGGCACGCATACGCATGTCCCGACGGCGGATCACCAGATCCTGCCCGGGGGTACTGCCTTCGTCAGCGATTGCGGCATGTGCGGCGACTATGATTCGGTTATCGGCATGCAAAAGGAGCCCTCAGTCCGCCGATTTATCACCAAGGTTCCCGGCGAGAAGGCGAAACCCGCGGAGGGCGAGGCGACCCTGTGCGGCATGTTTATCCAGACCGATGATACGAGCGGATTGGCGCTGCGGATCGAGCCGGTGCGCATAGGCGGGCGCTTGTCGCGCGCGGTGCCCCAGCTCTGAACAATCGCTACCGCGGATAAAGCCGGCTTCTCGTTCGAGGTGCCGCAATCATGCCATATTGGCTTGTTAGGCCCCGCTGCATACAACAGCTAGTGGCCAAGCGGCCAAATGGGCCCGCACACCCAGCGAGAGCGTGAACGGAAGAAACGATGGCTGGCCATTCGCAATTCAAGAACATCATGTACCGCAAAGGCGCGCAGGACAAAAAGCGCGGCAAGGTGTTCACCAAGATCATCCGCGAGTTGACCACCGCGGCGCGCTCCGGCCTGCCCGACCCGGCGGCCAACCCGCGGCTGCGTGCAGCCGTACTGGCAGCCCGTCAGGCCAACATGCCGAAAGACACCGTCGACCGCGCGATCAAGCGCGGCGCCGGTGGTGATGGCGGCGAGGCTTATGATGAAGTGCGCTATGAGGGCTATGGCCCGGGCGGTGTCGCGGTCATCGTCGAAGCGCTGACCGATAACCGCAACCGCACCGCCAGCGATGTCCGCGCCGCCTTTACCAAGGCGGGCGGCGCGCTGGGCGAGACCAACAGCGTCGGGTTCATGTTCGATCATGTCGGCGAGATCGTTTACCTGCCCAGCGCCGCCAGCGCCGATGCGATGCTCGAAGCGGCGATCGAGGCCGGAGCCGAGGACGTCCATAGCGAGGCCGACTCCCATACCGTCCTGTCAGCCCCGGAGGACTTCAATTCCGTGCGCGACGCGCTCGAGGAGAAATTCGGCCCGGCCGAGACCGCGCGTATCGCCTGGCGCCCCAAGACCACCTCGCCGATCGACGACGAGACCGCGACGTCGCTCTTCAAGATGCTCGAAACACTGGAAGACAGCGACGACGTGCAGAACGTTTACGCGAATTTCGAAGTCGGCGAAGAGGTCCTGGCACGGCTCAGTGCCTGATCACGCCGGCTGCTTTGCGCGTTGGGGGAGCGACGACAGAGATGCGGGTCCTCGGGCTCGATCCCGGGCTGCGCCATACCGGCTGGGGGGTGATCGACATCGCCGGCAACCGCTTGAGCCATGTCGCCGATGGCGTAGTGCACGCTCCGGTGGATCTGTCTTTGGCGGAGCGGCTGGTGCGGCTGTTCCGGCAGCTTGGCGACGTGTTGGAGCGCTTCCATCCGGACGAGGCGGCGGTCGAGGAGACCTTTGTCAACAAGAACCCGTCATCGACCCTGAAGCTCGGAGTGGCGCGCGGGGTCGTGCTTCTGGCCCCGGCCGAGCGCGGCCTGCCGGTCTCGGAGTACTCCGCCAATATGGTCAAGAAGTCGGTAGTCGGCGCCGGCCATGCCGAGAAAGAGCAGGTGCAGTTGATGGTGCGGCGGCTATTGCCCGGTTGCCTGATCGCGCAGGCTGACGCGGCCGACGCGCTCGCCGTCGCGATCTGCCATGCACACCACAGCCGCACCCTGGCCGCCTGGGGCGGGGCGACGGCACGGTCGGCCTGATGAGTCGCCTTTTTTTTCATACTTTTCGTCATCGGGGCGCCGCGTGATCGCGAAGCTTGCGGGCGTCGTCGACACCCTCAGCGCGGATGCGGCGGTGATCGATGTGCATGGCGTCGGTTATCTCGCGTTTTGCTCCAGCCGCACGCTCGGGATGTTGCCGCCACCGGGCGGCGCGGCGCGGTTGTTGATCGAGACGCATGTCCGCGAAGACCACATTCATCTCTATGGCTTTGCCGACGCGTCGGAGCGCGACTGGTTCCGCCTGCTGACCACCGTGCAGGGGGTTGGTGCGCGGCTGGCGCTGTCGATCCTCTCGGCGATCGCGCCAGATGCCTTGACCCTTGCGATCGTGGCGCAGGACAAGGCGGTGCTGGCACGCGCCGATGGAGTCGGCCCGCGTCTGGCGGCCCGCATCGCCAACGAGTTGCGCGAGAAGGTCGGTACCCTGGCCTTCACCGTGCCCGCTGCGCCGACCGCTAACGTGCCGCTTCCTGCTGTTGACGGTGCGATCGCGGATGCTGTTTCGGCGCTGGAGAACCTCAAAGTCGGACGGGCCGAAGCGCTGGGCGCGGTGACCGCGGCGGCCAAACGGCTCGGCGACGGCGCCGCGGTCGAGGCGTTGATCTCGGCCGGGTTGCGTGAACTCGGCCAGCGCGGTCGAGCCGGAGCCGACCGTTGAGCGAGCGGCTGATCTCAGCCGAACCTGGCGACGAGGACGCCCCCGAAGCGTCGATCCGGCCGCTGTCGCTCGCGGAATTTGTCGGCCAGCGGGTTTTGCGGGAAAACCTGCGCGTCTTTATCGAGGCCGCGAAGAGCCGCCGCGAGGCGCTCGATCATGTGCTGTTCTTTGGGCCGCCGGGGCTCGGCAAAACCACGCTGGCGCAGATTGTGGCACGTGAACTTGGGGTTGGATTTCGCGCGACGTCGGGACCGATTGTGCAGCGCGCCGGCGATCTCGCCGGGCTGCTGACGACGCTTGAGCACGGCGACGTGCTGTTCATCGACGAGATCCACCGCTTGATGCCGGCGGTCGAGGAAATCCTCTACCCAGCGATGGAGGATTTTCAGCTCGACCTGATGATCGGCGAGGGCCCCGGCGCCCGCTCGGTGCGCATCGACCTTAAGCAGTTCACCTTAATCGGCGCCACGACCCGCTCCGGTCTGATCACCCGTCCCCTGCGCGAGCGCTTCGGCATCCCATTGCGCCTGCAATTCTATGAGCCCGATGAGTTGCAGCTGATCATCGAGCGCGGCGCCCGCATCCTTGCTTTCGACCTGCGGCCGGAGGGCGCCGCCGAGATCGCCCGGCGTGCCCGCGGCACACCGCGAGTCGCGATGCGACTCCTGCGCCGCATCCGCGATTTCGCGGCGGTGCATGGCTGGGGCAGCGTCGACGCGGTGACCGCGGACGCGGCTCTGCTGCGGCTGGAAGTGGACGCGCGTGGTCTCGACGGCATGGACCGGCGCTATCTGCGCTGCATTGGGGAGAATTATGCCGGCGGGCCGGTTGGGGTCGAGACGATGGCGGCGGCGCTCGGCGAGCAGCGCGATGTACTTGAGGAGGTGATCGAGCCGTACCTAATCCAGCAAGGCTTCCTGCAGCGCACGCCGCGCGGCCGCATGCTGACCGAAATCGCCTTCCGGCACCTCGACCTGCCGGTGCCCAGCACCCTGCCCGCCCAGCTCGATCTGCTCGCGACGGTCGCGGTGACCGGCGAGCCATGATGCCTGTCCACAGCCTGGGGCTGCGGGTCTATTACGAGGATACCGACGCGGCCGGCATCGTCTACTATGCGAACTACCTGAAATTCGCCGAGCGCGGCCGCACCGAGATGATGCGCGGGCTTGGCTTTGCGCACAGCGCGATATTCGCCCAGACAGGGACCGCCTTCGCGGTGCGCCGACTCACCGCCGATTACCGGCTGCCGGCGCGACTCGATGACTGGCTGACGGTGGAAACGCGCATCGCCGCCGCTGGCGGCGCCACGCTCGATCTCGATCAACAGGTGAAGCGCGGCGAGCAGGTCCTGGCTGCCTTTGATATCCAGGTCGCGTGCATCGGGGCCGACGGCCGGCCACGCCGACTTCCAGCAGGGTTGCGCGCCGCCCTTAGAAGCGCTGCCGAAACCTCCCTCTCGCCGTAAATCGTCCAAAAGACGCCATAAAAGGCCGCCATCAATGCAACCGATACAAACCGCCGCGCTCTCAGGGACCGTGTCCGATCACCTTTCGATTTTCGAGCTCTTTCTGCAGGCGGATACGGTCGTAAAGCTGATCATGCTGCTGCTGCTCGCCGCGTCGTTCTGGTCCTGGGCCGTCATCTTCGACAAGGCGATGCGCTTGCGGCGCTTGCGCCAGGCGGCCGGGAGCTTTGAGGAAACCTTCTGGTCCGGCGGCTCGCTCGACGACCTTTATGATCGCGTCGGGCAGCGCCCGGCCGACCCGATGAGCGCGGTGTTCGCCGCCGCGATGCGCGAATGGCGGCGCAGCGCCGCCAAGGGCCTGCTCGGCACCGCGGTCATGCGCGCCAGCCTGCAGCAGCGCATCGAACGGGTGATGAACGTCACGGTCGGGCGCGAGATGGACCGCGTCGAGCGCTTCATGAGCTTCCTCGCGACCGTCGGCTCGACGGCCCCCTTTGTCGGGCTTTTCGGCACAGTGTGGGGCATCATGGACAGCTTCCAGTCGATCGCTGCGTCGAAGAACACCAGCCTCGCGGTCGTCGCGCCGGGCATCGCCGAGTCGCTTTTCGCGACCGCGCTGGGCCTTGTCGCGGCTATCCCCGCGGTGGTCGCCTACAACAAATTATCGACCGATTTCGGACGCTACGCCGGCCGGCTCGAGGCATTTGCCACCGAATTCAGCGCCATCCTGTCGCGCCAGCTCGACGAAAGACCGTAAAAGGCATGGGCATATCTCACACCTATAGCACCGGCCGCACCGGTCGCGCGCGGTATCGACCGATGGCCGACATCAACGTCACCCCGATGGTCGATGTGATGCTGGTGCTGCTGGTCGTCTTCATGGTGACCGCGCCGCTGCTGACTGTCGGGGTTCCGGTTGACCTGCCGCAGACCCAGGCCCCGCCAATCAACGAGCCGAAAGAGCCGCTCGTGATAACGGTCAACCGCGAAGGCGAAATCTACATCCAGGAAAGCAGCATTCCCGAGGATGGCCTTGTCGACCGGCTGCAAGCGATTACCGGCAATAACCCCGACGCGATCCTTTATGTCCGCGGGGATAAGGACATCAATTACGGCAAAGTGCTTGAGGTGATGAGCCTCGTTACCGCCGCCGGATTTCATAAGGTGTCGCTCGTCGCCGAGGCGCCGCATGGCACAAAGCCGACTGTCACCGCACGTCCTGCCGCTATCAGGCACTGATCAACCAGGGCTTTCCGGCTTGACCGCGATTTCCGTATCACTGATCGAGCGAGGCACGCTGCCGGAGATTCCGGCGCGTGACATGGAGCCGAGCGGCCTCGCCCTGTCGGGTTCGCTGCACCTCGTCATCCTGCTCGCGGTGCTGATCGGGCTGCCCAACCTGTTTCATCAGCCGCCGCCCGAGGAAACCCCGATCGCGGTGCAATTGGTGACAATCGCGCCCGATACACGGGCGACACACCCCAACCCGTATCGCCCTAAGGCCGACGCCAAGCCCGATATTGCGACGGCGCCGCCCGCTCCGAAACCAGAGCCAAAGCCCGAGCCGCCGCAATCGAGCGAACCGCCGCCTTCGGCCTCCTCGACGCCAGCGCCACCACCCCCCGTCGCTAAGCCGGAGCCGAAACCGACTCCAGCGCCGCCACCGCCGCCGCCAAAGCCGGTCGAGGCGCAGGCGCCACCGCCGCCTCCGCTGCCGCGGCCGCCGGAGCCCAAACCGCAGCCGCAGCAACAGGCTCGTGAGATGCCGCGGCCGGAGCCGGCCAGGAAACCGGACCCGGCGGCATTCGACAAATTGCTGAAGAACCTAGAGGACAAGAAGCCTCAGCCGGCCAGCTTCGACACACTGCTGAAGAACCTGTCGAAACAGCAGACGGCGCAGGTCGATGACCCCACGCCGCCGCGCCAGCAACGCATGGCATCGGCGGCTCCGTCGTCGCAACCCAAGGCGCCGCTCGGCAGCCAACTCAGCGCCAGTGAGCGCGATATGATTATCCAGCAGATCGAACGCTGTTGGGTGGTGCCGGCAGGCGCGCGCGATGCCGATAATCTGGTCATCGAGATCAAGGCCTCGGTGAACCCGGACGGCAGCGTGACCCAGGCTTCGATCGTCGATAGCGGACGCTACGGGTCCGATCCGTTCTTCCGGGCTGCCGCCGACAGCGCCAAGCGCGCGGTGCTCAACCCGCAATGCTCCCCCCTGCCGGTGCCTCCGGACAAATACGAGGCCTGGCACAATCTCGACCTGTTCTTCAATCCGAAGGATCTTTTATGAACCGGACTCGCGCGGTCGCGGACGCAGCTCTCAGGCTGCTGCTGACCGCACCGCTTCTCCTTGTACTTTTTCTGGCCGGCCCTTTTCCGATCGAACCGGCGCGTGCCGACCTGCGTCTCGACATCACCCACGGCAAGGTCGAGCCGATGCCGATCGCGATTCCGGCCTTTGCCGGCTCGGGCGGCGAGGCATCGCAGACCGGCGCCCAGCTGTCGCAGGTGATCTCCAACGACCTGGCGAGTTCCGGCCTGTTTCGCCCGCTCGACCCGCGCAGCTTCATCCAGACCGTCGCCGCTGGCGAGGGACCACGCTTTAGCGATTGGCGCCAGATCAACGCGCAGGCACTCGTCACCGGCTCCGTGCAGGATAGCGGTGGCGGCCAGTTTCGCGTCGAATTCCGCCTATGGGACGTGGTCGCCGGTCAGCAGCTCGCCGGCTTCGCCTATACGACGACGCGGCAGAACTGGCGCCGTATCGCCCATGTCATCGCCGATGAAGTCTACAAGCGGCTGACCGGCGAGGACGGGTATTTCGACACCCGCATCGTCTATGTCGCAGAATCCGGCCCAGCCCAGCAGCGCGTCAAGCGGCTCGCGATCATGGACCAGGACGGTGCCAACAATCAGTACCTGACGGATGGCCGCGCGCTCGTCCTGACGCCCCGTTTCTCGCCTTCGGCGCAGGAGATCACCTATCTCTCCTACGCCTCGCGGACCCCGCGCGTCTATGTGATGAACCTCGACAACGGCAGTCAGCGGCCGCTTGGCGACTTCCCGGGCATGAGCTTCGCGCCGCGGTTTTCGCCCGATGGCAGCCGCGTGATCTTCAGCCGCTCCGAGAATGGCGCCAGCAACATCTATACGATGGGCGTGGGTGGCGGCGGCGTGACCCGGATCACCGAGGGCAGTTCGATCAACACCTCGCCGTCCTACTCGCCGGATGGCAGCCAGATCGTGTTCAACTCCGACCGCGGCGGGTCACAGCAGCTGTATGTGATGGGCGCGAGCGGCGGCGGGGAGCATCGCATCAGCTTCGGTTCGGGCAAATACGGGACGCCGGTATGGTCACCGCGCGGCGACCTGATCGCCTTTACCAAGATTGACAGCGGATCGTTCTATATCGGTGTGATGCGTCCGGATGGCTCCGGCGAGCGACTCCTGACACAGGATTATCTGGTCGAGGGTCCAACCTGGGCCCCTAACGGCCGTGTGCTGATGTATTTCAGCCAGTCGCCGACCACGAGCAGCGGCGGCGGCGGGGCGGCGCGGCTCTACACGATCGACCTGACCGGCAACAACAAACGGGAAGTGCCGACGCCAACCAGTGCATCTGATCCGGCCTGGTCGCCCCTGCTGCGCTAGGGCGCTCGACAAGTCCGGATTTCTGGGTAGCCGCCACCCGGATGGGCCCCGCCCCATCCGGGGCCCGGTTGATAGTGTGGTTTGCCGGTTTGTAATTGACCGCGCGAGCGGGTCATTCCGCGCCAATAAGGGAGATTCTATAATGTCGTCACGTGTAGCAGCCCTCTCTGGGGCGTTGCTGATGCTCGCCGCTTGCAGCAGTACGCCCGATCAAACTTCCGGGGCCGGTGGTCCCGGCATGGGCGGCGCCGGAATGGGCGGTGTGAGCGGCGCTCCATCCTACGGACCCGGCTCGCAGCAGGACCTTGCGGCAACAGCCGGGGATCGCGTTTTCTTCCAATTCGACAGCTCGGAGATCACCTCGGAAGCGCAACAGATCCTGCAGCGTCAGGCACAATGGCTGAAGCGCTATCCGAATGTCAGCGTCACACTTGACGGAAATTGTGACGAGCGCGGCACACGCGAATACAACCTCGCCCTTGGCGAGCGTCGCGCCAACGCGGCCAAGAATGTCCTGGTCGCCCTCGGCGTGCCGGCCTCTCGTCTATCGACGATCAGCTATGGCAAGGAGCGGCCATCCGTTCCGGGTTCGAGCGACGACGCCTATGCGCAGAACCGTAACGCCATCACCAACGTCAACTGAACTCCGCACTGACCGGCATCCGCCGCCGCGCGGCCGAAGACACGACGGAGGAGCACGCGGCGGGCGCCCTCATTTCGCCCTAAAAAATGGCTAACAATCCAGTCACGAACATTTCCGCGCTCGGTATCGTCGCGGCAAATGCACTGGCTGAAGCGACAGTGGCGAGGCTCTTGAGAATGTTCCGGCAACCGCTTTTGCCGCGGCTCGTATTTACGTTGATCGTCGGGGCCGGCATCGGCGGCACTCCGATCGTGTGCTGGGCTCAGGACCGTTCGATGGATGAGCGGCTCGACCGGCTCGAACGCGATCTGAACATGCTGCAGCGGCAGGTCTATCGCGGTGGGCCGCCGCCACCGATGTCTGCGGGCGACGCGGGACCCGGTGCCGTCAACACCGAGGTGAGGATGGAGCATCTCGAAGACCAGATGCGCAATCTGACGGGTCGCGTCGAGGAATTCAGCAACCAGGTCGGCCAATTGCGGCAACGTCTGGAGCAGGTCAACAGCGATATCGACATGCGCCTGCACGACAGCGGCGGGGGGGCGCTGGCCGCAGCTACGCCGCCTCCCCCGCCGCCCCGCGGCTCGCCGGCATCGCGCTCGTCGGCGATGGGTTTCCCACCTAACGGGCCGCCCGGCGGATCGCTGGCTGGCCCATTGGCCGATGCCGATGACGAGCCGGCGCCGCCGCTACGCAAACCGCCCGGTGGGTTCGGGCCGCCCGATTATGGTGCAGGTGCCGGCTATAACCCGAGCCCTGGCCCGGGCGGTGGCCCAACACCGATCTTCGGCACCCTGACCCCGCCAGGCATGGCGCCGCCAGGCGGTGGCCCGCCGGATATGGCGAGTGGCGCCGCGGGGACACGATCCGGAGGCGAGGGCGGGTTGCCGAGCGGTTCCAGCGCCGAGCAATACAACTACGCATTCGGTCTGCTGAAACAGGCAAACTACCCCGCTGCCGAAGCGGCGCTCAAGGCGTTCATCGAACAGCATCCGAAAGACTCAATGGCGGGTAACGCCCAGTATTGGCTGGGCGAGACGTTTTACACACGCGGCAAATACATGGAAGCCGCCTCGACATTCGCCGAGGGCTACAAACGCTATCCCAAGGGTGCAAAGGCGCCGGATGAGCTGCTCAAGCTCGGCATGTCGCTGGCTCGGGCCGATCAGAAGCAGAATGCCTGTGTCGCATTGGGGCAGCTCGACCGAGACTTTCCCAACCCCGGCGCCTCGATCAAGGAGCGCGCCTCTGCCGAGAAAAAACGCCTCGGCTGCTGACCGGCGGTGGGCTGCACGGTGAGTGCGGCAGGGAGTGCGGCAGGGTGAGCGCGGCAGCGCCAGTATCAGCAGAATTCGCTCTAAGCATGGCAAGCATCGGCGGGTTCGAGCGGCGCCCGCTTGTCGCCATCGCGGTATCCGGCGGGTCTGACAGCATGGCGTTAGCATTGCTCGCCCGGGATTGGGTGAGCGCCCGGGACGGCGAACTCCGGGCACTACATGTCGATCACCGGCTGCGGCCTGACAGTGCCATGGAAGCGTTAAGGGTGAGTGGTTGGCTGCATTCGCTCGGCATTGCCCACGAGACTCTGGTCTGGGACGCACCGAAGTCGCAAAGCGGCGTCCAGGAAGCCGCCCGCAGCGCGCGCTATCATCTCTTATCGGAATGGTGTCGGGCGCATGGCTGCCTGCATCTATTGACTGCGCATCAGAGTGACGATCAGGTCGAAACGCATCTAATCAGGCGCCGCGCCGGCAGCGGACCGCTCGGTCTGGCGGGCATGTCGGCAGTGCGCGTGCTCGACGGGTGTCGTCTGGTGCGGCCGCTTCTGACGTTCCCGCGCGCCCGGCTCGCCACTCTCCTCGCGGCGGCTGGTCAGGATTTTCTGACCGATCCGAGCAACCTGAACCCGGTCTTCGAACGCGCCCGGTTACGGCTGGCGTCGACCGCGCCCGAACGCAATATCACGCAGACGGTCCGGCTCCACGGCGAACGGCGCGTCGAACACGAGCAGATGCTCGATCAACTGCTCGCAGCGGCTGTTGCGATCCATCCTGCGGGGATCGCCTCGATTGATCAGGCCGCGCTTTCTGCCGCGGCCCCCGATATGGCCGACGCCCTTCTCGCGCGCGTTACCGCCTGCATCGGTGTCGGGAGCTACCAGCCCCGGCGCGAACGCGTCTCACGGCTGCGCCTCGCTCTCGGCGCCGCATCGCCTCGCGGGCGTACCCTTGCCGGCTGTCGCCTTGTACCATGGCGCGGCAGCATTCTCGTGCATCGCGAACTCGCTGCGGCGAGCTCCCCAAAGCTGCTCCATGCCAGCGACCGCGTCATCTGGGACCGTCGCTTTTTGGTCGAACTTCCGGCGGCGGCGCGGTGCAGTGTTACTGTCGGCTACCTCGATCGCCATCCACCACCGACAGCCAGTGGCTCGTCGGTCGATCTGCCTCGGTTGCTATGGCCGGCGGTCCCCGCGATCTGGGATGACAATGGGTTAGCGGCGGTGCCGCATCTCGGGTTCACCCGGCCGGATTGCGACCCGTTGCCGAGGCTCGAATTCCGCCCGGAAAACCCGCTCTCACGTGCGGCCTTTACAGTTGTTTAATGGAAGGAGCATCCTATGTCTTGCTGGCGCGGAACCGCCGTGCGGTCGTGCCGGGCGCGGTGCCCGGGCGATAGGGAAAGGCCTGCAGCGTGAATAATTTCGGCAAGAATCTCGCCCTGTGGATCGTCATTGGGCTGCTTCTCGTCGCCCTCTTCAATCTGTTCCAGAATTCCTCGGCGCACGGGCCCCAATCCACGCTGGCTTTTTCCGACTTCCTGACCGATGTCGGCCGCGGACAGGTAACCGATGTCACTATCCAGGGCAGCAGCATTTCCGGTCATTTCACCGATGGACGCGCGTTCTCGACCTATGCGCCAGCCGATCCGGGGCTGGTCAACCGCCTGGTAGACAAAGGGGTTCGCATCACCGCCTCGCCGGTCGATGAGAATGTGCCGTCGCTGTTCAGCGTGATCGTCTCGTGGTTCCCGATGCTGTTGCTGATCGGCGTGTGGATATTCTTCATGCGTCAGATGCAGGGTGGCGGCGGCCGCGCGATGGGCTTTGGCAAGAGCCGCGCCCGCCTGCTGACCGAGAAGGTCGGCCGCATCACCTTTGAAGATGTTGCCGGCATCGACGAGGCAAAGCAGGAACTCGAGGAGATCGTCGAGTACCTGAAGGACCCGCAGAAATTCCAGCGCCTCGGTGGCAAGATCCCGAAAGGCGTGCTGCTCGTAGGGCCGCCGGGCACCGGCAAGACCTTACTGGCACGCGCCATCGCCGGCGAAGCCAATGTGCCGTTCTTCACAATCTCGGGCTCCGACTTTGTCGAGATGTTTGTCGGCGTCGGCGCCAGCCGGGTGCGCGACATGTTCGAGCAGGGCAAGAAGAACGCACCCTGCATCATCTTCATCGACGAAATCGATGCGGTCGGCCGGCATCGCGGCGCCGGTCTCGGCGGCGGCAATGACGAGCGCGAGCAGACCCTGAACCAGTTGCTGGTCGAGATGGACGGGTTTGAGGCGAATGAGGGCGTCATCCTGATCGCCGCGACCAACCGGCCCGACGTGCTAGACCCGGCGCTGCTCCGCCCAGGCCGCTTCGATCGTCAGGTCGTCGTACCCAATCCGGATGTGGTCGGCCGCGAGAAGATCCTGAAAGTGCACATGCGCAAGGTCCCGCTGTCGACCGATGTCGATCCGAAGATCATTGCCCGCGGCACGCCGGGCTTCTCGGGCGCCGATCTCGCCAACCTCGTTAACGAGGCGGCGCTGATGGCGGCGCGGCGAAGCAAGCGCTCGGTCGGCATGCAGGAGTTCGAGCAGGCCAAGGACAAGGTCATGATGGGCGCCGAGCGCCGCTCGATGGTAATGACTGAGGAAGAAAAGACGCTGACCGCCTATCACGAGGCCGGCCACGCGCTCTGCATGCTCTATGCCGTGGCGCACGAGCCGCTGCACAAGGTCACCATCATCCCGCGCGGCCGCGCGCTCGGCGTGACGATGTTCCTGCCGGAGCGCGACAAATACAGCCAGTCGAAGATCGAGATCAAAGCCATGATGGCCAGCCTGTTCGGTGGCCGCGTCGCGGAGCAGCTGATCTTTGGCGAAGACAAGGTTACGACCGGCGCGTCCGACGATATCCGCCGGGCCACTGGTCTCGCCCGCCGCATGGTCACCGAGTTCGGCTTCAGCGAGAAGCTCGGTCCGCTGCGCTACAGCGACAACGAGGAAGAGGTGTTCCTCGGCCACTCGGTGACACAGCGCAAGAATGTCTCGGACGCAACCGCCAAGGTCATCGATGATGAAATCCGCCGGATCGTCGATGAAGGCGAGCACAAGGCCCGCGATATCCTGACTGGCCACCTCGACGAGCTGCACCTGCTCGCCAAGGGGCTGCTGGAATACGAGACGCTGTCCGCCGACGAGATCCGCCGCATCATCAAAGGCGAGCGCATCGTCCGCGAGACTGTAAGCCCCACTGCGGAGGAGCCGCGCCCGGGCCGCCGTACGTCAATCCCGCCGTCAGGCCGGCCGAGTGGGCTGGAGCCCGAGCCGCAGCCGGGCGGCTGACGGGTCGCATAGCACATGCTAAAAAGGCCGGGTTCGCACCCGGCCTTTTTTGTTGTTCGCCGGATCGCCGCCGTCAGAAGGCGAACTGCGCGCGCATCGCCAGCGCATCGAAATTGCCGCCGACTGACGCGCCGACTGGCGTGCCGGCGATGCCGGTATCGTTGCTTGCCGCGGAGATGAACCGCTTTTTGATGTCGCCATGGAGGAAATCCACCATCAGCCGCATGTTGGTGTTCGGGTACCAGTTCATGCCGACCGTATAGACCGTCTGCTGGCCACCGCCGACGGCGCCGACTGCCGAGGGCGCACCATGGTTAAGGTCAACTGTGCTGTAGCGGGCTACCAGTTCCCACGCGCCGGTCCCGTAATTATCGGCCCACGGTTCGAACGGATGATCCGGCACGATGCCGAGATAGGCCCCGGTCGCGGGGTTGTACTTGCGCTGCTCGCCCGACACAGTCCAGCTGCCCTCCACATAGCCCCCGTCAAATCCAACGCTCGACAGCCCCTGGCGATCGAGATCGATCCGATAATACTCCCCCTGCATGAACAGGTTGCGCCAGCCGGCGGCGGCCTCAACCCCGTAAACCTGCGCCCCATTCACCGGATTGGTGGCGGTGCCGAGCGGCCCGGTTGAAAGGATCGCTGTCGGATCGATCCTGAGTTCGGGGCGGTCTGACAGGGTAATGGTGCGCGGCGCTCCCGGTGGCTTCAGCAGGGCGCCGACATCGCCACCGAGGTGCAGCGAATATTCGGGGGTCTGCAGTACCTGGTACGTCGCTCTTCCGAAAGCGCCATATTGCTCGCCGGTCGTGTGCGAGGCGCCCGACGCAGGACCGGTCAGGTAGACACCGGCCCAATAGCGGTCGTCGTTCGATCGCACGCCGGCGGCCGACCGGAAATCATTCGCGAAGATGTTGCTCGCCACAGCCTGAATTGAGGCTCGCTCCATAAACAGAATGTCGTTGGAGCTGGTCGCCTCTTCCAATGTAAAGGGCGTATCCATGTAACCGAGATCGAACGCGATCGGAAAAGCGCCCTTGTTGATCCCGTTATAGGTAATGAAAGCGCTTTCGATGCCGCTGACCGGCGCCCCGGTCGTCGGCGGCAATCCGTCGGACGCGCCGCCGAAATCATAGATCAGCGTGTAATTCCAATCGCCGGCAAACTTTCCCGTAACCCCAAGCCGGGCACGACGCGCGTTGAAGCCGCTGTTGAGATCGGTCACCGAGGCATATTTCGAATCCGCATGGTAATCGAGGTAACCGCCGGTATCGAGGTGAAGGCGACCCGTCAAATAGATCGAGTTGCGCCCATCGGCGCTTTCGAGGCCAAAGCGATTGCCGGCTGTCTGAACGACCTTCGGGCCGGGTGCCGGCGGTTGAGGGGCGGGCGTGAGCGGAGCGGGCGCGAGCGCGGGTTGCGGGGCGGCCGCGACCCGTTCTTCGGTCTCGCTTGCTGTCCGCGTTGCTTGCTGCGCCGTGGCACGGGCCTGCGCGGTTGCGCGCTGCGATTGCCGCAGTTGTTGTCGCGTCACGTTGAGCTCGCCCTTCAGGTGCTGCAGTTCGCCCTCGAGCTGCCGAATATGCTGTTCGATCGCGTCGATGCGATCGGCTGATTGCGCCAGCGCCGTTCCTGGCGCGCTGGCGGCCAACAGTGCGACGATCGCCGTTCCGTTCAGCCGATTGGACCAAGCCTGCAGATTTGCTCGCATATCACACCCATAGCTTCCTGTTCACGCAAGGAGCTTACTACGGTGCAACCTATTCAACTGTTATGACAGGTTTATGTGATTCTGTCCGAACCCTGCCTCTTTCAATAGGCCGGGATCATTTCGTCGGTAACTCCTCTTACGCCGGGGACGCTTTCTGCGAGTGCGATCAATGCCCTGTGCTCATCCTTGGAGCCGACAAGGCCCCATAGGTGCACGATGCCTCCGGAAACCGTGACGTTGCGGTCGCCGAAAACAGTCCAGCCCTGCCTCGCGAGTGACGTCAGCAATTCGTCTCGAATGTGCCGGTCACCATCCTGCTGGTCGCCGCCTTCATGCAAAGCGGTGGCGAGTGCCTGGATCACGTTGCTGCGGCTGACGATGCCCACCACCTTGCCGTCGCGGGTCACGGGAACGCGCTTGATGCGATAGCGCTCCAAAGCACCGGCAATCTCGGAAAGCGGCGCCGCCTCGCTCACCGAGACCGCTCCGCGAGTCATTATCTCGGCAACCCGTTTGCCGTGCGCCTTGGCGAATTCATCTGCCAACGTGCTCGCCCCGAGGATCGATTCACCCCATTGCCGCGGCCGCTCGGTGTGGAGCTCGACACGGCGCATCAGATCGGCCTCGCTCAGAATACCGATAAGATTACCTTCGCCATCGATCACCGGCAGGGCGCTGACGTCGTTATGGACCAGCAGATCGACTGCGTGCGCGACATCGGCTTCCGGTTCTACGGTGATGACGTCACGCACCATGAGATCGGCTGCGCGCATGGTCAGCTCCTTATCTGAATATGCCGTCGGTCAGAACAACCAGGTGAACAGCGCGTAGAGCGAGCCGGACAGCACAATCGCAGCGGGCAGCGTCATCACCCAGGCAAGCACCAAATTCTTGACCGTCGCCGGCTGCAATCCGGAACCGTTTGCCGCCATCGTGCCTGCGACGCCGGATGACAGGATGTGGGTCGTGCTGACCGGCAGGCCGTATGTATCGGCCGCGAAAATGGTGCCCATCGCGACGAGCTCGGCGGCAGCCCCTTGACCATAGGTCAGGTGTTCCTTGCCAATCTTTTCGCCGACCGTGATGACGATCCGCTTCCAGCCGACCATCGTGCCCAGCCCGAGCGCGATCGCCACCGCGACCTTGACCCAGGTCGGGATGAATTTGGTCGAGTTGTCGAGCGACTGCTTGTAGCTGTTCAAGGTCGTAACCTCGTCGGCCGAGAGGTCGTTTTCCCTATCCTTGGCGAGGAGGCGCAACGCCTCCGAGGTCAAATACATATCGTTGCGGGTGTTGCTGACCTGATTCTGGGGGACCTGAGCCAGAGTACCGTATTGCTGAACCTGCTTGTTGATGTCGCGGATCAGGATCGCCAGCGACGGGTAGGTGCCCTCGCCGATCTTGTGCTGCGCGACGTACAAGGTTACGGCCGGCCGGGGGTTGCCGAGGACATTGTACCCGGCTGCTTTTGCCTCGACGATTTTCGCCGCCGCGTCCGAGTTCTTCTCGAACATCGTGATCTGGGTTGTTGGCATCGATTTATTCAGCGCGTAAGTCGTCGGGACCGTGCCGATCAGGATCAGCATGATCAGCCCCATGCCCTTCTGGCCGTCATTCGAACCATGCGCAAAGCTGACCCCAGTGCAGGTCAGCACCAGAAGACCCCGGATCCACCACGGCGGCGGCTGATTGCCTTCCGGCGCCTTGTACAGAGACGGGATGCGGATCAGCGCCTTTGCCACCAGCAGCAAGGCCCCGGCGAGAAAGAAGCCGACGAGCGGAGAAAACAGAAGCGATTTTCCGACACCGACCGCCTGGGCCCAATCGACCCCACTGGTGCCGCTGCCGGCGTTTGCCTTGAGCTGGTTCATCAGGCCAACGCCGATGATCGATCCGATCAGCGCATGCGAGCTCGAATTCGGGATGCCGAAATACCAGGTCCCGAGATTCCAGATGATGGCAGCGATCAACAGCGCGAAGACCATCGCGAAACCCGCCGCGCTGCCGACCTGCAGGATCAGTTCGACGGGCAACAGCGAGATGATGCCGAATGCGACAGCGCCGGTTGAGGTCAGCACGCCGAGGAAATTGAACACCCCCGACCAAACCACCGCGACCTGCGGCGGCAGCGAATGCGTATAGATCACGGTCGCAACCGCGTTGGCGGTGTCGTGAAAGCCATTCACGAACTCGAAGCCCAGCGCGATCAGAAGCGCCAAGCCGAGCAGCAGATAGGGCATGGTCGATTGCAGCGGCGAAACCGCCAGGTCGCTATACAGCTGGATCGCCACGTAGATCGCGCCGATTCCCAGCAGCGCCGCAATCCCGGCGGTCATGATGAGGCCGCTCCTGGAGCCGCTCGAAATTCGATTGTCGAAGACTGTCGCCGTCGTCATCTGCCGCTCCGCTGTCACCGGGGCAGAAGCTAAACGTGGAGAATTACAAATATGTGTCAGCGCCACCGGCGCCATAGCCGGGAACCAGGTGGCGTGGGGAAAAGTATCTCCGCAACAGCACGGCGAGTTTGCCAAAAGGACGCTATACTCTACGTTGATGAGGTTTGATCCGAGTGGCCGCACAATTATGCCGCACATCACGCGAACACACCGATCCCGGCGCAGCCGTAACCGCGCCGAACGCTGCTCACGGTCGGGTCCTGAGCAGTTGATCGCCGCGGCACGGCGCTGGCGGTATTTGCTGCCGACGATTGCCAGCCTGGTTAGCGGCGTCGCCTTTGCTGCGGGACCACCGCCGGGCGGTCCACCCGCCGTCGATCCCGGACAGCTCGCCGGCAATACGCTCAGCGCCGTGGCCTTTGTGCCTCACAGCCCCGGCGACCCGGGTGGCGGAGAATTGCAGCGCATCATGCTGCAAGCCTACCTGGCACCGAATGGGGGTGCCGTGGTTCGCCGATGGATGCCGGAACGCAACAGCTATTCGGTTCCTGTACGTGCACATTGGTCGCTCGAGGACAGCAAGCTGTGCATCGACAGCGTAACCGCAGCGGGAACCGCGCCACTCTGTGCGACGGTGCATGTGTGGTGGCCGCGCATCGCCGGAATCGGTACGCAGCCCTACGCGATGCTCGATGGTGACCTGCAGCGCGGCGACATCATCACAGGAAACCGTCTGCGCTGAGCGGCAACGCATTGAAACTCGGCGCGTGCCTGGGTAACCTACGATTGGGTGGGACGTTTGGGGCAGCAACCTATGGCGGCGTTGGTTCGAGGAGCCGTCCTGTTTGCGCTCGCAATCGGATTGATGTTGCCGTCAGCAATCGCGGTGGCGCAGAACAACGCGCAGCATCTCGGTGTGGCGAGTTGCTCGGGTAGCAACTGCCACGGCGCGGCGGAGCGGCCACGCGGGTCATACGTGCCTGGCAACGAATACATCATCTGGTCGACGCGCGATAAACATCGGCAGGCGTACACGGTTTTACAGGGCGAGCGGGCGGTGCGCATGGCGCGAGCGCTTGGCTACCCGGATGCCGTTAACCAGAAAATCTGCCTGGATTGTCATGCCGATAACGTGCCGCAGGAGCAGCGCGGGCGAGAGTTCCAGATCTCAGACGGTGTCGGATGCGAAGCCTGCCACGGCGGTGCCCAGAACTGGCTTGGGACGCACATTTCCGGCGCGACGCATCGGGATAATCTGGCGGCTGGCCTGTTTCCGACCGAGCAGCCCCTCGCGCGCGCCGAGAAATGCCTCAGCTGTCACTTTGGCGATTCGACCAAATTTGTTGATCACCGTTTAATCGGCGCCGGCCATCCGCGGCTCCCGTTTGAGCTCGATACCTTCACCTCGACCGAACCGGCGCACTACGTCGTCGATCGCGGTTATGTCGAGCGCAAGGGCAGGGTAACTGACTTGCAGGTGTGGGCGACCGGGCAGGCCGTCGCGCTGTATCGCCGCATGGATGCTTTGCTTGACCCGCGTCACGGCCGGCGCGGCATGTTCCCTGAATTTGCGCTGTTCGATTGCCAGGGCTGTCATCACCCCTACGATTCGCTGCATGCGCCGTTGCCGACGGGGACGGGCCTCGGCCCAGGTACGGCGAAGCTCAATGACGCCAATGCGGTAATGCTCGAAACCGCGGCCGCGCGGCTTGCGCCCGGTGCCGCCGCAGCGGTCAACGCGCACCTCGCCGCCTTGCAGCGGACGACGGAAATCGACCCGGCGGCAATGCCGCGCGAGGCGCAGGCGTTGCGCCAAGTGGCGCGGTCGCTGGCGAATGAAGCCGCCATTCATGAGTATTCGCCGGCCGAGATCCGGGCCTTGGCGGATTCGGTGATTGCGGTCGGCAGCGGACCCGACGAGTGGCGCTTTGCTCATGCCGAGCAGACGACCATGGCGCTGGAAGCCGTTGTGGCGCAACTGCGCTCCTCCGGTCAGCTGGATTCTCGGCAGGATGCGGCGGTCAAGAAGGCGCTCGACGATCTGTTTGCCAGCTTTGCAAATGAAGCTAGTTTCCGCTCCGACAATTTTGCCGCCGCCTTACGAGAATTTCAGCGAGCGCTGCACGGATGAAAACAGTCCTGACTGCTTTGTTGCTGCTGCTCGCGACACCTGTTCTGGCGCAGGGCCCTGCTCCCGGCAACCCTGCTCCCGGCAACCCTGCTCAGAGCAACACGGCGCCCGCAAGCCCGCCGCCAATGGCCATGGCCGCCAACAGCTCAGCGACCGATGTTCATCTCGGCGTCGCCTCGTGCGCCGGCAACAACTGTCATGGCGCTGTGCAACCCGCAAAAGCGTCGCGGGTCGCTCAGAACGAGTACCTGATCTGGGCGCAGAAGGATAAGCACAGCAAGGCCTATGCGGTGTTGCTGGAAGACCGCGGCAAGCGCATCGCCGCCAATCTCGGCCTGCCGGACGCGGAACACGCCGAAATCTGCCTTAACTGCCACGCCGATAACGTCCCGGCCGCGCAGCGCGGGCCTCAATTCCAGATAAGCGACGGCGTTGGCTGCGAGTCATGCCATGGCGGTGCCCGCAGCTGGCTGGGCACTCATATCTCCGGTGTCGGCCACGCCGCCAACCTCGCCGCCGGGCTGTACCCGACCGAGCGGCCGCAGGCGCGCGCCGAGCGCTGCCTCGGCTGTCACCTGGGCGACGAGAAGCGCAATATTACGCATCAGATCATGGGCGCCGGGCACCCGCCGCTCGGCTTTGAGCTCGACACCTATACCGCGGTTGAGCCGGCGCATTTCGTCGTCGACCAGGATTACATCGAGCGCAAAGGCCGCCCGGACGATGCGCAGGTTTGGGCCGTCGGTCAGGCGATGGATGTAAGACAGCGCATGGTCGAGCTGCTCGACCCGAAAAATGTGCCCAAAGGGCTGCAACCCGAGCTGGTCCTCTTCGACTGTCAGGCATGCCACCATCCGATGGATCAGGTGCAGTGGCGTGCACGGAAATCGACCGACCTGCCGCCGGGCCGGATTCGCCTCTATGACGCGACGGCGGTGATGCTCAAGGTCATCGCGAAGCGCACCGCTCCCGAACTCGCTGACAAGCTTACGCAACATCTCACCGCCCTGCACAAGGCCACGAACGACGATTGGAGTGCGGTGCAGCGCGAGGCCGTGATCATCCGCGATACCGCCGACCAGTTGATCCCGCAGCTGGCGAAGCACCAATTCACCGTCGAGGACGGACGTGCGCTCGCTCAGGCGGTTATCGACAACGCGACCAGCGGTGACGATCTCGATTACAGCGCTGCGCAACAGCAGACCATGGCGCTCAGCTCGATTCTCGCGGCGATGAAGCTGCAGGGCCTTGTCGACGCGGCGCACCTCAAGACGATGAACGACGCGCTGGGCGGGGTGTACCAGGCGGTCCAGGGCGATCAGGCCTACAAGCCCGACACTTATGTCGCCGCCCTGCAGAAATTTACCGCGACGCTTTCTCCTTAAGGGTCAGGCTTATCCAAGTTTGAGTTGCGGGGCGGCCACGCCGCTCCGTAAGCTTGGCCGGCGAATGCCGTCCATGGACCTCGTCGATTTTCTCTTTGAGCGCCGCCGCATCGACCGGGTGCAGCGCGAGCGCGTGCAAGTTCTGCGTCGTGATCGCGGCGAGAGCGAAAGCATGATTTTGACCCGGTTGGGGCTGGTCGGCGAACGTGAGATGGCCGGCCTGCTTGCCGAGTTTCTGGCGATACCCTTGGCCGGACCGGCGGATTATCCGGCGACGCCGGTCAGTGCCGATCTCGGTGGCGAATTTCTCGAGCAGAGCCGCATCCTGCCCTTACGCGACACCGGGGATGGCCTGGCGCTGGCGATGGCAGACCCGACCGACGTGCAGGCGATCAAGGCAGTCCGACTCGCCGCTGGCCGGCCAATCGTTCCCTGGGCGGCGGTCCCGAGCGATATCACCGCGCATCTCGCGCGCCTGTACGGTGTTGGCCACCCGAACGGCGCCGCGACAAGCCAGGGCCAGTCCAGCACGGCGGCCCGCGCCGATCTACGCCGGCTAGAAGAGCTGGCGAGCGGCGAGCCGGTGATCCGCTACGTCAACCGTCTCATCGGGCAAGCCGCGGCGGTGCGCTCCTCTGACATCCATATCGAGGCCAACCCGGATCGCGTCGTACAGCGTCTGCGGGTCGACGGGCTCTTGCGCGACATCGATCCGCCGCCGGCCGGTCTGCATGACAATATCGTCAGCCGCATCAAGGTCATGGCGGGGCTCAATATCGCCGAGCGCCGGCTGCCGCAGGATGGCCGCGTGCGCACGGTCATTGAAGGCCGCGAGATCGACCTGCGCGTCTCGATTGTCCCGACCCTGCACGGCGAAAGTGTCGTTCTTCGGTTGCTCGATCGCGACAAAGCACAACTCGATCTCGGCGCGTTGGGGTTCGGCGCCCGCCTGCGCGAGCGCCTGACGCGGCTCTTCGAGCTGCCGAGCGGCATGCTGCTGGTGACCGGTCCAACCGGCAGCGGCAAGACATCGACCCTATACGCCGCATTGCAGATGCTGAACCGCCGCGAGCGCAAAATCCTGACCGTTGAGGACCCAGTCGAATACCAGCTGACCGGCATCAATCAGATCCCGGTGCGGCCCGAGATCGGGCTCGATTTTTCGATGCTGCTGCGCTCGCTGTTGCGACAGGACCCCGACATCCTGCTGGTTGGTGAAATCCGCGACCTCGAAACCGCGCGGATCGCGACGCAGGCGGCATTGACCGGGCACCTGCTGCTCTCGACCCTGCACACCAACGACGCCCCGAGCGCGGTCATGCGCCTGATCGACATGGGTCTCGAATCCTATCTCGTCGCGGCGGTCCTGAAAGGCGTTCTGGCCCAGCGACTGGTGCGCTGTCTGTGCGCGGACTGTCGAGAGCCGATTGCCTGGAGCGATGCGGTCGCCGAGTTGCCGCACCTCTCGGAAATGTCGTTCGAGGCCCCCGATTTTCATCGCGCGGTCGGTTGCGATGCGTGCGGCGGTACCGGCTATCGCGGCCGCATCGCGATCGGCGAGTTGCTGGTATTCGACGAAGCGATCAGCCGCGCCGTGGTAGCGCAGGCGGACGCGGCGACCCTGATGGCGGCGGCGCGAGCGGGCGGTCTGGTCGATCTGCACACGGATGGGCTCGACAAGGCGGCAGCCGGCATTACCTCGCTCGACGAGGTTGCGCGGGTGACCGGCGCCGCTCCTGGCGGGCTCTGATGCCGCTGTTCCAATACCGCGCGCTGCGGGCGAGTGGCGGGGAGATCGCCGGCGAGCTGATGGCGGGCGATGAGCGCGAGGTCGCCGCACGGCTGCAGGCGCTTGGCAGTTTCCCGATCGAGATATCGCTGCCCACCGCCGGTGCTCCGCGCCTGCGGCAGGCGGCGCCGGCGGGGCGGCGCCTGCCACCGCGCGAGCTCATCCTGTTCACCCGCCAGCTTTCGGCATTGATCGGCTCAGGCGTGGTCCTGGATCGCGCCCTGACCCTGATCGCCGGCGGCCAGGGCCGCGCCGGCTCGCGCGCCCTTGCCGGCAACCTGCTGGCGGCAATCATGCGCGGCGAAAGCCTGTCCGAGGCGTGCGCCGCCGAGCCGCGCCTGCCGCGGCATTACGCGATGATCATCGCCGCCGGCGAGGCGCGCGGCGATACGGGCGCTGCGCTTGACCGCCTCGGCGAGGTCCTGGAGCGCAGCCGTGCAACTTCGCGCGCCCTGCTCGACGCGCTGATCTATCCCGCCACCGTATTGTTTGCGGCGGTGGTCTCGGTCGCGTTTCTGCTGGGTTTTGTCCTGCCGCGATTTGAGATTCTGCTCAGCAGCCTGCAGCGCGAGCCGCCATTACCGATGCGGGTGCTGCTGACCCTCTCGCAGGCGTTTCAGGTCGCGGCAATGCCCGCCGGGCTAATGCTGGCCGCGGCGTTGCTTCTTCTTCTGCTGCGATACCGCGATCCGCGGTTCCGCCTGTCGACGCACCGGGTGCTGCTGCGGGTGCCGGCGGTCGGCTCGCTGATTGGCAAGCTCGAGGCGGAGCGCGTGCTGCACCTACTGGGCCAGCTTGTCGCGTCCGGTGTCGAGCTGCGTTCCGCCATCGCCGTGACCCGTGAGGCGATGCCGAGCGAAGCATCGCGCGCCGGCCTTGCCATCAGCGAGCGCGGTATCGAGCGCGGCGACGGCATTGCGGCGGCCCTCGCGGCCAGCACCATCTTGCCCGAAATGGCGCTTGAACTGGCCCGCATTGGCGATGAGACCGGTGATGTCGCACCGATGCTGCTCAAGGGGGGCGAGCTATTGCGGCGTGAATTCGAGGCGGCAAGCCGTGAGCTGATCGGCATCATCACGCCGCTCTCGATCGTCATCCTGGGGCTGCTGATTGGCGGCGTGGCGGCCGCGATCCTCAGCACGATCATGGATGTCTACAACTTCGCCTCCTGACGCGCGGCCGGCTCGCGCCGCCGGTTTTACTCTGATCGAGCTGCTGATCGTGCTCGCGATCATGGCGTTGATGCTGACCTTGGTACTGCCGAATCTGGGAGGCTCGCTGGCCGACGCGACGGAACGCGCTACCGCGGCGCAACTGCGCATCGCCTTGCAGGACGCCAGCGCGGAGGCGATCGCACAAGGCCACACGGTGGTCTTTCGCGCCGATGCCGGCGGCTATTGGCTCGATGCCCGTCACACCAGCCTGGTGAGCGCCAGGACGACGACGCGCTTGCGGGTCATCGTCACCGGTAGCGGCGAGATCGCCTTCTATCCATGGGGCGGCTCGTCCGGCGGGCGGCTGCGGATCGACGGCCCGCATGGGCACAGCGGGATCATGGTGGACGCGGTGACGGGTCGTGCGGTCCCGCTCCGCTGAACGCAGCCGCAGTGGCGGGTTCACGCTGCTTGAGACGCTGATCGCGCTGGTCATTGTCGGAATGGCGATGGCGGCGATCGCCGATGTTTTCGGAACCGGGTTGATTACCCATCACACCAGCGACACGGCGCAAGCCGCGCTGACCATCGCGGAAAACCAGATCGCTTCGGCCGGGGCTGCGCAGCCGCTGAGGACCGGCAAGAGCGAGGGCATCGGTGCGGGAGGCTTTCACTGGGTTCGGACCATAGCGCCGTTTGACGATCCGGCGAAGAACCCGGCGGCGAGCTTCGCCGAACAGCCGGGTGCGTTGCGGCTCTTCCATATCGCCGTCGATGTCGATTGGCGCGACGGCCGGCGCCAGCGCCAGATCGGGCTCGACACACTGCGGCTGGTGCCGGTGTCGCCGTGACCCTGGTGCCGCAACCCGCCGCTCCGCAGGATCGGCCAGGCCAGGCCGGCTTTACGTTGATCGAGGTGCTGATCGCTCTCGCGCTGGCCGGGCTGATCAGCCTGATCGCGATGCAGGGCATTGCGCTGGCCACCAACGGCGTGTGGCGCCTCTCGCTGAAGGCGGACCAGGGCGAGCAGCGTCATGGCATGGAGATGCGGTTGCGTCGCGCGCTCGGCTCCACCATCGCCATTCCGGTCTTTAACGGCCAGCCGAGCTTTGTCGGTAACAGCGCCGGCATGAGCTTTCTCAGCGTCGCCGAAGACGGCCGCGCCGGGCTCTACAGGGTGACGGTTGCGTTCCGGTCCGGGCTCGCCGCGCGACCGGTCGTGTTGAGCCGGCAGCTCGCCGACCCCGCGGTCGCGGCGGCTCTGGAAGAAGGCGTGCTGGCTCACGATGTCCACGCCTTCTCACTGGAATATTTTGGCGCCGCCGCGCCGGGCAGCACCCCGGCCTGGCAGGATAGCTGGCAGGGGCTAGGGCAACCGCCCGAACTCGTCCGGGTGATCTTTGACGATGGCGACGGCATCGAACATCCGCCAATCATCATCCGGCTTCCCAATGCCCCGTAAAACGCAGCCCGGGGAGGCAGGCTCGATCGCGCTCCTCGCGCTTTGGGGGCTGGTAATCATCGGCCTGCTGCTCGCCGTCGCCTTGCGGACGACGCGCACCGAATTGCGGATCACCGAGAACACGGTCGGCCTGGCGCGCGCGCGGCAGGCCGCGGAGGCCGGCACGCAGCTCGGGCTGTCTCGTTTGCTGCAACGACGCGCCCAAGGCACGATGCGCTTCGACGGTGCGCCGGAACGCTGGCAGGATGGTACAGTGTCCGTTGACATCGCGATCATTGACGAGGCCGGCAAGATCGACATCAATCTCGCCCCGATCGAGATGCTCTCCGGGCTTCTGCACGCCGTCGGGCGTCCCGCGGAAGAAGCGCAGCTGATCGCCTGCAACATTCTCGACCGCCGCGGTGATAGCGGCCCGAGCTGCCCGGAGCCCTTCGCGGCGAGCAACACCCAGCCGCGTATGTTCCTGGTCCCGGAGGATCTGGCGGAGGTGGTCGGGATGACCGGGCCACTCTACGAAGCCATTGCGGATTATGTCACGGTCGCGACCAAGGCATCGGCGATCGACCCGTTCGCCGCCCAGCGACCGGTACTCCTAGCCATCCCGGGGGCTACGGCTTCGCTGGTCGATTCGTACCTCGAAGAGCGGTCGCGCTGGCACGACATGACCGGGGTCGACACCGCCAGTGCGCTGCTGAATGGCATCCCGAGCATCATGACGAGCCCGGCGCGGGATTTCACAATCGAGGCGATCGCGGTTGTCGGAGGGCAGCTGCGCTACCGTGCCGACCTGCAAGTCCGCCTGACCGACTTTGCTGCCCGCCCCTATACTTTTGTTGCCTTACGCGCACCGCCGCCGGAACGGGGCCGGACTCCCATCGCCGCGCCGCCGCGAGTACCGTGAGACGCCCTGCCTGTGGTAGACTCTGCGTCGTGCCGATGGGGGATGCGGCCATTCCATGAGCATTGTTGCCAATCATCCGATCGAGGAGGTGCGCGGCTCGGCCGAGCGCGCCTGGCGGTGGTGGCTGGGCGAGCTCGGAGCGGTCTGGGCGGTAACGGCGCAGCGCTGGCGCACTTGGCGCGGCAGTCAGATCACAATCGAAGCTGGCGAGGAGCAATGGCTGATCCGGCGCGGCAATCGCGCGTCTTCGGCCATCGAATGCAGTAACGGCGCACCGCTCGGATTGACGGATGTTGCCGCCCGCGCCGGGGGTCGTACTCGGGTCTTTGTCGAAATTCCGCCCGAACGCGTGCTGAGCAAGACAATTGCCTTGCCGGCTGACGCAGAACACCGGCTTTCGCTGATCCTGGGCTTCGAGATTTCACGGCATTTCCCGTTCGCCGCTGAACGCGTCTTTTATGGGCATCGAGTCGTCAGCCGTGCTCAAGGCACCGGTCCTGGTCCGGCAACGGTTTCAGTCGAGATCGCCGCAGTGCCCCGCGAGGTCGTGTTTGCGATCGCCGACGCGCTCGCCGCGGCCGGGCTGACCGCCGCCAGCTTCTCGCTGACACCAGCCGTCGATGCAAAGCCGCTGGCCCTTGCCACCGACCCGCTCCTGCCGGTTGCCGCTATCCGCCGTGTACCGCGTGCCCTGCTGCTCACTCTGTGCGGGTTCGCCGCCGCAGCGGCGGTGTCCTGGCCGCTCGCCCAGCAAGTCAGGCTTGCGGAAATCGATCGCGACATCGCCGCGCTCAAGCCCGCCGCCGACACGACCTTGCAGCTGCGCTCGCAACAGCAGCACGCCACGGATCAGGAAGCGACCGTCGCAGCATTGCGCAACGGGCGCGCGACACTGGTCAATGTCCTCAACGACCTCACCCGAACCGTCCCGGACGGGTCATGGCTGATCTCGCTATCGATCAAGGGCCGCGACATTGTGTTGGATGGTCTGTCGCCCTCGGCCGCGACAATCGCTTTAGCCTTGCAGCGCAATCCCGCCTTCGCCGAAATATCGTTTCGCTCGCCGATTGCGCGCGATCCCGCGACGGGGTTGGAGCACTTTCAGCTCGGCGCCAGCCTCGCCGAGGCTGCGCGATGACCCTGCCCGGCAGCCGCACCGCTCATCGAGGCCTGGCGCTCGGCGTCCTCGGTTTGCTCGTCCTACTGCTCTGGGCCGGGCCGGTGAGCGCATATCTCGGCATGATCGCCGATGGCTCGGAACAACTTGCGCGCCGGCAGGCGCTGCTGCAGCGTTATCGCGCTCTGGCCGAGGCGCCACGCCCGATGGCCACCGCCAATGGCCCCCCATTACTCTACCCGGACATCCCGGAGACGCAGGCCACCGCCAATCTGCAGGAGACCATAAAGGCCACGGCGTCGGCTAACGGCATCCAGATCCACAGCATGCAGATGCTGTTGCGCGGCGATATCGGCGGTGACGGGAGGCGGTTTGGCGTGCGCATCCGTGCTGGCGGCGACGTTGCCAGTCTCGGCCGCCTGCTCTATTCGATTGAGAGCGCGCGGCCGCTGCTCTATCCCGACAACCTGCAGATACAGGCACCACTGGCCGCCTCGCCATCCGGCAATGCCGCTGGCAACCTCGAATTTCAGCTCGACGTGTCAGGGTTCAGGGGCGGGGCGGCATCGTGAGAGCGGCTCGGTTTGTCCCGGCTCAGGCGCTGGCCGCGGTGGCCATGCTGCTCCTCATCGGTGTCGCCATCTGGCCGTGGTTCGCGCCAACGCCCGCGGCCAGCCATGCCGCGGTCCCCGACAACGCCACCCAGCCGCGTCCAGTGGCAGCGCTGGCGCCGGCCGCGAGCTTTGCCGCGATCGGCGATCGACCGCTATTCTCGCCCACGCGCCGTCCGGCGCCGCCGGCCGCCAAAGCGGTGCCGCAAGGCCCGGCAACCCGCTACCGGTTGATCGGGCTTGTCACTGATGGTGATTCGCGGCGCGCCCTGGTGGCCGACGGCGCCCGGCGGATCGCGGTCGATGATGGCGGCAAACTCGACAGCGGGACCGTGGTACGGATCGAAGACGACCGGATCGTCCTCTCGTCGACCGAGGGCGAAACGGTCCTGACACTGCAGTCGGCCTCTGCCGCCGTGGAGCCGGCGCGCCCGTAGGGACGCGTCAGCGCATCCCCGCGATGGCCTGGGCGATGGCGCGATGCAAGGCGAGACGCTGTTGGGCGTTCGGCGCCTGACGCGACGAGCCGAGCAGCAACTGGCCATGATCCGAGACCGACAATCCACCGCTCGCCAGCATCTGGCGCACCTGGACCAGCAAGCGGTCGAACCCGACCCCGTTTAGCGTCCAGTTGCGGACAGGTCCGCTATCGAGGTGGAAAAAGCCTGAATGCGGATACCAGCCGACGCCGCCGCGCCGCATATCGCGCGCCACATCCATCGCGTCTTCGAGGCGTGAGCCGAGGTGCACATCGAGGGCGCGGCCATAGATATGCTGGCTGTTATCGGCAACACCAAAGGTGGTCCGCGCCAGCATCGCGTTGGTTTCGCGGGTGCGATAAGCCGATAGGATCGTGGCCGTACTCGCGCCAACCGCATCCATGACCGCCGACAGGAAGTCGAGCACGCCGACATCGATCTCGATGGTCGCGCCGGAATGATGGTCGCGCAAAAAGTACGACAGCTCGTCCATCGCGAGCGGGATCGGACCCAGCGCGTCCCGGTAATAGCCCTCGAACGTTTCGTTGGTATGGGCGTTATACAGCTGCAGCCGCCGCTGCGAAGCGGGCGCGGGTAAGGCTGCTCGCGCCAGCGAGGGTGCCGCGAGCAGGCCGCTTACGAGCGAGATGAAACTGCGCCGATCCATCGCGCGGCGATTTAAAGCCATGAAGCGAAAAAAGAAAAGCGGCTGCAGCGCGTTGCAACCTTATCGCTTCGGCGAGGGCTATACCAAGCGCGACTGATGCACCGCGGCGCGTACAAAATCCTTGAACAAGGGGTGCGGTTCGAACGGGCGGGATTTCAGCTCCGGATGGAACTGCACGCCGATGAACCAGGGATGCACGGTTTCCGGCAGTTCGATGATTTCGGGCAGCATTCCGTCCGGCGACATCCCGGAAAAGCGCAGTCCGGCCGCCTCCAGGGAGTCACGGTAAGCAATGTTGACCTCGTAACGATGACGGTGACGCTCGCTGATCTGCGTTGCCCCATAAATTTCCGCGACGTGGCTTTCCGGGGAGAGCAAGGCATCGTAGGCGCCGAGCCGCATGGTGCCCCCCAGATCGGTATCGGCAGCACGCTGTTCCACTTCGTTGCCGCGCATCCACTCGGTCATCAGGCCGATAACCGGATGCGCGCAGGCGCCGAACTCGGTCGAGCCGGCCCCCGGCAGCTTCGCGAGATGCCGCGCCGCCTCGATCACCGCCATCTGCATACCGAAGCAGATGCCGAAATACGGCACCTGGCGCTCGCGCGCGAACCGCGCCGCCTCGATCTTGCCCTCGCTGCCGCGTTCGCCAAAGCCGCCGGGCACCAGGATCGCGTGCACGTCCTCCAACTTGCGCAGCGCCTCGGATTCGGCCTCGAACACCTCGGAGTCGATCCAATCGAGCTTTACCCGCACATTATTGGCTATGCCGCCGTGAGTCATTGCCTCGGCCAGCGATTTGTAGCTGTCGAGCAGATTGGTGTACTTGCCGACGATTGCGATTGTAACCTCGCCCTCCGGCCGCCGGACACGATTGACGATCGCATCCCAGCGCGACAGGTCGGGGGCCCGCGTCTGCAACCCGAAATGCTCGCATACTTCGCGATCGAACCCTTCCGCGTGGTAGGCCGCGGGAACGGCATAGATCGTATCAACGTCGAGCGCCGGGATGACACGCGACTCCCGCAGGTTGCAGAACAGCGCGATCTTCTTGCGGGCTCCATCCGGAATCGGGCGTTCGCAGCGGCACAGCAAAATGTCCGGCTGAATGCCGAGACCGAGCAGTTCCTTGGCGGAATGCTGCGTCGGCTTGGTCTTCAATTCGCCGGCCGAGGCTATCCACGGCACCAGCGTCAGATGCACGAACATCGAGCGCTCGCGGCCCAACTCGTTGGCCAATTGCCGGATCGCCTCGAGAAATGGCAGGCTTTCGATGTCGCCGACCGTGCCGCCGATCTCGCATAATACGAAATCCTCGTCCGTCAGATCGGCGGTGATGAACTCCTTGATCGCGTCGGTGACGTGCGGGATGACCTGCACGGTGGCCCCGAGATATTCGCCGCGCCGCTCGCGACCGATCACAGTCGAATAGATGCGCCCCGTCGTGACGCTGTCACTGCGCCGCGAGGCGAGACCGACATAGCGCTCATAATGCCCGAGATCCAGATCGGTCTCGGAGCCGTCATCGGTGACAAAGACCTCACCGTGCTGATACGGGCTCATCGTGCCCGGATCGACATTGAGGTAGGGGTCGAGCTTGCGCAGGCGGACCTTGAATCCACGAGCCTGCAACAGGGCGCCAAGCGCCGCGGAGCACAGACCTTTCCCCAGGGAGGAGACCACGCCGCCGGTAATGAAGATGAACCGCGTCATGGACCTTTAAAGTATAGCAAGTGGGCGATACATCCCACGGTAAACTGCCGAGGCCATCGACGAACTCCGAATTTCATGGCGATATCAATATCTTAGTCAACGGCCGCGATACCGCTGGCGATCCAGTATCAGCCATCCGCCGATGCCGCGTTGAGGTCCCGTGCCCAATGCAGCCAGTGTTTTCCGACTGCGAATCGTCAACGCAGCGTGCGACTGGCTATTTGGCCAGCGGCGCGCTTGGGCCGGCCGGCGCAGCGGGCACTGCCGGCGCGGCCGGCGCGGCCGGTGAATTCGGCAACGAGGCGGGCCCAGGGATCAGCGGCGTTGACGAATCCGCCCCCTGATCGACGATCGAATGCGGCGGCCCCATGTAATTGCTGAGCTTGACGAGCACGATGCTGGACACAAAGAATGCCAAGGCCAGAAAGGCCGTCGTACGGGTTAGCAAATTCGCCGTGGACCGGCCGGTCATGAAACCCGACATGCCGCCGCCGCCCATGCCCAGCGCGCCACCCTCGCTCTTTTGCAGCAGCACAACCGCAATCAGCGCCAGCGCAATCAAACCATGGATAATAAACAGAACAACAATCATCGAATGCGCCGGGTCTCTTGTCGGGGAGATCACTATTTAGGCGCTTCTGCCGACTATGGCTACTGCGGCGTCGTTGCTTGCGGCCGTCCGCATGCGAGGTCATCCGCAAGAAAGAGGCCCGGCCGAGCAAGGCTGATAGGGGATGATCGGCTTCTGCGACGTCGTCGCGATGATCTAGAAATCACCTTGGTTTAACTTGATCTATCGAACGACGTGCAGCCGCCCCGGAGAATTCACAGCCCATGCGAGGTGATAATCTTCTAACATTTTTACTCGCCGCGAAGGCCTTATCCTGGATCGCGCTACTCGGAGCTGTGGCATCGGCCGTTCGCGACTTCGCCTCGGGTGACCCATTTCCAGAGATTTATATTTCTCTCGCGGTGGCAGCTTTGGCTGGACTGGGCCTGTACTGCACCACCAAAGTCAATCGGCGGTTCCGTCCGGGGAAGCCACTGCCGCTTTAGTCCCGGCACGCCACCGCCGGGAATGAGGCAAACTCGGCCGGTCTATCGTCTCACGGAACACTACGCCATGACGCCGCTCTCGGCTTATCGCGCTGCCCTATTGCGCCGCGGCGGCGATGGCCCAGAAATCATCGGCCTTGAGGCTGGCGCCGCCGATCAGACCGCCATCCACCTCCGGCAATGCCAGGATCTCGGCGGCGTTTCTCGGGTTGACCGAGCCGCCGTAAAGAATCCGCGTGCCACCGGGGATGTGAGCGCGAATGGCGGCGTGAATCTCGATGATGTCGAGTGTGGTAGGGGTGAGCCCGGTGCCGATCGCCCAAACCGGCTCATAGGCGATCACCAGCTTTGCCGCGTCGGCTCCCGCCGGCACCGATCCGGCGATCTGGCCGGTGACGACCGCGACCGCCCTGCCCGCCTCGCGCTCCGCCCGCGTCTCGCCGACGCAGACGATCGCGATCAGTCCGGCGCGCCACGCCGCGATCACCTTGGCATGCACGTCGGCGTCGCTCTCGCCGCGCCCGTGCCGGCGCTCGGAATGGCCGAGGATGACATGCGTGCAGCCGGCGTCGCGCAGCATCTCCGCGCTGATATCGCCGGTAAAGGCGCCGGAGGCCGCTTCATGGCAATCCTGTCCGCCGAGCGCCACGGGGCTGCCGGCCAGCGCCTCGCCGACCGCCGCGATCAACGTCGCGGGAGGACACACCAACAGGTCGCAGCGATGCGGCCGGGATGCCCGCGCGGCGACGCCGCGGGCCAGCGCGAGACCATCGGCCCGCATCCCGTTCATCTTCCAATTACCGGCGACCAGTTGCCTTCGTTCCGCCATTTCCGTGTCTCCACGCCGCAGGGAAGCGGGCGGACCCGCTGTTGCGGCCGGGTTGCCCCACCTTTATGTTCCGAGCCAACGATCACACCGGGTGTGACTGAGGTCAACCGAGCGGCGCACCGCGCCGACCGGGATCGGCGGCACCCGCCAGCACAGAGTCTGTCGCGTCATGATGCAAGCGATCCGCGGCCGGGCCGGCGGTATTATCGTCAAGGTCCTTTTCGGGCTGCTGATCCTGTCCTTCGGCTTCTGGGGCATCTACACCCGATCCGATTATTTTCAGGGCGGCCGGTCGCCGGAGACCGTGGTCGCCACGGTGGGCGACCAGGATATTCGCGCCGATGAGGTGCAGCAGGCGCTGCAGCCAGCACTGGAGCGCCTGCGCGCGCAATTCGGCGCGGCGATCGACCCGAGCCAGGTTAAGCAGCTCGGCATTGTCGATACATTGCTCAATCAGCTCATCGACAAGAGCCTGGTCGACCAGGAGGCGCATCGTCTGGGTCTCGAAGCCTCCGACGAGGTCGTACGCAGCGCGATTTACGACAACCCGGCCTTTCGCGGCCAGGACGGCAAGTTCGACCGCCAGCTTTTCGGGCAAATCCTGGCGATGAACCACATCACCGAAGACCAGCTCGTCGCGAAGCTGCGGCAGGACGTGCCGCGCGCCGACCTGCTGCAGGCCATAACCACCGGGGTCAGCGCGCCCCGCCCGGTGATCGATGCGCTCTACAAGTACCGCAACGAAAAGCGGGTGGCCGATATCGTCGCGATACCGGTCACCACGATCAAGGATGTCGGGCAACCCAGCGACGCCGACCTGCAGAAATTCTATGAGGGGCACCCCGACCTGTTCCGCGCGCCGGAATATCGCGGTTTTGTCCTCGCCAGCCTGTCACCGAACGATCTCAAGACGGGCGGCGACATTCCCGATGACAAATTGCGCGCCGAGTACGAGCAGCGCAAAGACGAGTTGGCGACGCCGGAGACCCGCGATATCCAGCAGATTTTACTGCCCAGCGAAGAGAAGGCGAAAGAGGCGGAGGGGCTGCTCGCGGCCGGCAAGGATTTCAAGGAGGTCGCTACCAGCATCGGCACGCAAGATCCGGATACGATCGATCTCGGCGAATTGAACCAGAGCGAGATCCCCAAGGTGCTCGGCGATGTCGCGTTTCAATTGGCGCTCGACAAGCCCAGCGACCCGGTCAAGTCGCCGCTCGGCTGGCACGTCTTGCGGGTGACCAAGATCAATCCCGGAAAAACCGCGAGCTTTGAGGAGGCCAAGCCAAAAATCGAAGCCGCGCTCAAATTACAGGACGCAGTCGATCAGCTGGACAAAATCGGCAACCAGGCGGACGACGCGTTGGCTGGCGGCGGGCAGCTGGCCGATGTGGCGGCCAAATTCGGACTTAAGATCACGACCGTGGCCGAGGCCGACGAGAACGGGAATGGGCCGGATGGCAAGCCGGTCACCCTCCCCGTCGCGGCGTCGGAAGTGATGAAGACCGTCTTCGCGACCAATCAGGGCGAGACCAGCCGCCTCACCGACATGCAGGATGGCGCCATCTTCGCGGTGCATATCGACAAGGTACTGGCCCCCACGGTACGCCCTCTGGCCGACGTGAAGGATACCGCGATCGCGGGTTGGCAGGCCGAGCAGAAGCGCGACGCGGCCGCCAAACAGGCGGAGGACGTTGCTGCCGCCGCCAAGACCGGCGGCACACTGTCAAAGATTGCGGGCGACAAGGGCATGACACTGCTCTCAGCCATCTCGCTGAGCCGCAGCCCGTCGCCGGGGCAGGTCGTGCCTCCCGCCCTGGTTGCCAAGATATTCGATACCAAACAGGCTGACATCGTTTCCACAACCGATGCGAGCGGCGGCTATGTCGCGCAGCTCAAGGACATCCAGATACCCGACAAGGTGCCCGACGAAGCTGCCGCCGGCCTCACCGACCAGATGGCCAACCAATCGCGCGTCGACGCCGCCGGCGAATTCACCGACGCCCTGCGTCACCGCTACACGGTTACGATCAAGCACGACGCGCTGGATAAGCTTTTCTAGGGCTTGTTTTCCCTTAGCCACCGCCCCTCTGGCGCAATTTACTACCTTTACGTGCGTCGACCTGCTACGGTAGTAAAAGACCGGGCGCGAATTGCTGAGCGTTGCGCGTAGCGACAACACAGAATGCGGATCTGTATCGACGTGATTTACGCAGCCTGCCGCATTCGCGCCGTCACCTGAACCTCACGGCGCGGCAAAGGCAATATGTTTGAAGCAGTTCTACCCATTAGCGATAAGGAAAAGATACGCCGGAACCTCGATCGAGCGCGCATGCTTCTCGAGAGCTTCGACTATTTCTGGCGAGGTCCCGAACCGTTACCTATTCACATCATTGTTCCAGATGATGAACTTGTAGAGATCCGTAGCGTACTTACTGAGAATACAGATACGCCACATATTTCAATCAATATAGTAACAGACGGGTTTGTCTCACCGCTCTTAAACAGCGTTCACCATGTTTCTGGCACTGCCAAGCAGATGATTATAAAGCTGGCGGCGTTCAAATTTGTTAGCACGCCGTTTTACCTGACCTTGGACTCTGATATTGTTGCCTGTAAACCATTCCAGGAACGGGATTTGTTCCTTGGGCAAAAAGCCCTGACGGAATGGGCTATTCCAACCCTCATGCCTTGGTGGCAACAATCAGCGGCTTTGCTCGATTTACCATCCGATCCTCAGTCAATTGCTCGAGGTCCTCGCCTCTTCGTTACGCCGCAGGTCATGAGTTGCGAAATCAGTCGCAAACTTACTGAACACCTGGATAAACTATTGTCTAAAGAGTGGGTAGCGGCTCTTATCGAAAAGTACACTGGCAATCATCCTCATATTTGGACTGAATACACGTTATATGATCTGTTTGCGACGGAATACGACCTTTTATCCAAATACTACTGGCTGCCAGAGGAGATGCCTAGCACTTGGCGTCTGCACGTTCCTGGACAGAGCATCTGGTACGCTGATCAATTTGACTCCTGGAATCCTGAGCTCGCCCTCTTACCGGGAACTGCCGGCTTTTTTGCTGTTCTACAAAGCATAACCGCACACAATCTAGATTTCGACCGCGTGCAACGGCGGTGGCTAAAAGCCGTCAGCCGCTTTTATCCAGACTATCCCCGCTCCGGCGACCCTGACAGTGTTAAACGCAGTGCCGTTGTTCATCATCAGTCTTCGCCGGAACTTACAAGTTTTTCGCTGCCCGGGCTTGATACTGTTGCCGTCTACTCAGTCCTCGGGTTGCTTCGTCCCTATGATATTGACCTTCCAAAACGGCGGTTTGGCGGTCGATCAGACGGCGGCTATGTACTGGCCGATGTACTGACGCCCTTACAGCCGGTCCTCAGCTATAGCGCATCGACAAAGCGATCTTTCGAGGATGAGTTGTTATCTCACGGACTTGATGTACATACAAAGCCACCGAGCCGGCTTGGCGTTGCCACGGCATGTGACAACATTATCGGAACTGACCTTTCAGCGATGGATATACCAAATAAAAACGCCATCCTTAGATTGGACATTGAGGGAGCAGAATGGGATATTTTGGCGTCCATTGAGCCCGGCGTTTTTTCGCACATTCAACAGATTGTGATCGAAGGTCATTGGCTTCATAAGCTTAGAGATAACGACTTCAGAGAAATCGCCCAGCGCGCCTTATCCAGACTGGCTGCAGACTTTACTTTATTTCACGTTCACGCGAATAATTTTGGAACGGTAAGCACAGTCGAAGGCCTGTTGGTTCCAGATGTAATCGAGTTATCGTACGTTCGAACCTCGATGGTCCAACGAAAACTCTCCGAGACAGTGTATCCTACGAACTTAGACTTTCCGAATAATCCACACAACCACGATATTGTCCTTTCATTCTATCCATTTGTACCCACATATGCAGAGACTATGATCACGGATGCTGCCTCGCAAGTCGTCCGGCAGCATACTGCGAGGCGAACAGCACGTGACCTTAATTTTCGCGTAGATGGATAAGAACGGGAAGAGGATCGAACAGAGAGGAAGAAAGGCGTGAATTCAGCAGCTGATATCAAACAGGCATTCCAGAGGGTCTATGACGAAAATCGCTGGTCGATAGGATCCGGACCGGGCTCGTCCCCTCGGAACACTGTTGAATATCGAGCGTTCCTTGAACGCTTCATCGAGAACAATAATGTAAAAACGATCGTCGATTTAGGATGCGGGGACTGGCAGTTTTCACCCCTAATCGACTGGTCAGAGCGGGAATACAAGGGCTACGATGTCGTGCCCGGCATAGTTGAGGCCAATAGAGCGGAATTCCAGTCCAAAAACGTAAAGTTTGAAGTGTTCCGTGATATAAATGAACTCCCAAGTTCCGATCTATGTATCGCAAAGGAGGTTTTTCAGCATCTTCCGAATGATGTAATCTCAAGTTACATCAATGTCATTCGGCAGAAATTTAGGTTTGCGCTGATCACCAACAATATTGAGCCGCACGCACACTGTAATATCGATACCCCCGCGGGCGGCTGCCGTCCGGTGCGGCTTGATGAGAGCCCGTTCCTAACTCTCGGAGCAACGGTCTTTAGTTATTATACATTTGCAAACGGGACATATTGGAAAAACGGTGTTTTCCTCGTGGTTGGAAACTCAAATCGGGACTAACTGGTCGCCAGATGGCAGGCCGTCACATGCCCTGGCGCGAGTTCGGTCAGAACCGGCCGCTCCACCTTGCAGCGGTCGAACACGTAAGGGCAGCGCGTATGGAAGGCGCAGCCGGATGGCGGGTTGATCGGGCTGGGAACGTCGCCCTGCAGGAGGCGCTTTTCGCGCTTTAGCTTGGGGTTGGGCACCGGCACCGCCGACAAAAGCGCCTGGGTGTAGGGGTGCTTGGGGGCGGTGAAGAGCGTTTGCTTATCAGCGTATTCAACAATCTTGCCCAGATACATCACCGCGATGCGGTGGCTTATGTGCTCGACCACCGCCAGATCGTGGGCGATAAACAGGTAGGACAGCCGCTTTTCGCGCTGCAGATCCATCATCAGGTTGATGACCTGCGCCTGGATCGACACGTCCAATGCCGAAACCGGCTCGTCGGCGACGATCAGTTTGGGGTTCAGCGCCAGCGCCCGCGCGATCGAGATGCGCTGGCGCTGCCCGCCGGAGAATTCGTGCGGATATGCCTTCATCTGAGCGCGCCGCAACCCGACCTGATCGAACAGCGCACCCACCGCTTTCGTACGTTCCGCCCCCTGCGCGATGCCATGCACCAGCAACGGCTCTCCAACAATGTCGCCGGCCGACATACGTGGGTTCAGCGACGAGAACGGGTCCTGAAAGATCATCTGCATCTGACGGCGATAGGGCCGCATCTCGCTCTTGCCGAGCCGCGTCACATCCCGCCCGTCGAGGCGGATCGCGCCGTCGGTAGGCTCGATGAGGCGCATTACGGTGCGTGCCACGGTCGACTTGCCGCAGCCGCTCTCGCCGACCAACCCCAGCGTCTCGCCCTGGGCAATCGAGAAGGTCACATCATCAACTGCGTAAACCTGTCCGACGGTGCGCCGCAATACGCCCTTCTTGACCGGAAAATGCTTCTTCAGATTGATGACATCGAGCACCGACACGCTGCCGGCGCCGCCGCCGGCTGGCGCGGCATCACTGGCCATACAATTTCTCCGAGTGCCAGCAAGCCGCCCAGTGCCCTGGCCGCTTCAGCTCATAGGGTGGGTATGACGCCCGGCACGTGTCGTCGGCATAGGCGCAGCGGGGCGCAAATGAGCAGCCTGGCGGCAGGTTCGTCAGTGCCGGCACCGTGCCGGGGATCTCCTGCAACCGCCCGGTGGTCGCCGCCGGCGAATTGCCGCCGCCAATCACCGCCAGCTGCGGAATGGAGGCCAGCAGGCCATGCGTATACGGGTGCAGCGGTGCGGCGAAGAGATCGTCGACCTCGGCCTCCTCAACCTTTTTCCCGGCATACATCACGATCACCCGATGCGCCGTCTCCGCCACAACCGCGAGGTCGTGGGTGATCAACAGCACGGCCGTGCCCAGCTTTTTCTGCAGGTCGAGAATCAGGTCGAGGATCTGCGCCTGGATTGTCACGTCGAGCGCGGTGGTCGGCTCGTCGGCGATCAGGACGCGCGGGTTGCAGGCCAGCGCCATCGCGATCATCGCGCGCTGCCGCATACCGCCCGACAACTGGTGCGGGTATTCCTTGGCGCGCTGCGCCGGCTCCGGAATGCGGACGAGGCGCAGCATCTCAATTGTCTTTTCCAGCGCCTGCGCCTTCGTCAGATCCTGGTGCAGACGGATTGTCTCGCTGATTTGCGCGCCGATTGTCATGACCGGGTTCAGCGAGGTCATCGGTTCCTGGAAGATCATCGAGATTTCATTGCCGCGAATGTCGCGCATCTCGGCTTCGCTGAGGGCGATCAGGTTTTTCCCGTCGAGCCTTATCGCACCGCCAACAATGCGCCCCGGCGGGTTCGGGATGAGCCGCAATAGCGATAACGCGGTCATCGTCTTGCCGCAGCCACTTTCGCCGACGATCGCCAGCGTTTCCGCCTTCCGCAATGCAAACGACACGTCGTCCACCGCCTTTACGACGCCCAGGCGGGTGAACAGATAGGTCTGCAGCGCCTCGACCTCGAGCACAGTCTCGGCGTTGTGCCCGTGGCGCGCCGTTGCGCCAACGGCGCCCGTCATCGCGTCGGACTGGACGTCGGTCACGCTCACCTGATGATCTCCGACTCTACCGATTTTTCCGGGGCCGCTTAGCTGCGCTGCCGCGGATCGAGCAGATCACGCAGGGCGTCACCGAGTAGGTTGGTCCCGAATACGACGAAACTGATCGCCGCCCCCGGGAAAATCACCAACCAAGGCGCGGTGCGGACATATTCGGCAGCCGATTCCGACAGCATGCGGCCCCAGGATGGGTGCGGCTCGGGCACCCCGAGGCCGAGGAATGATAATGACGCCTCGATCAGGATCGTCGAGCCTAGCTGTGCCGTCGCCAACACGATCAGCGGCGCCAGGGTATTCGGCAGGATGTGGCGGATCGCGATGCGCTTCTCCGACATGCCGATCGCCTTTGCCGCCTCGACAAAGGGCTGTTCGCGCAGGCTCAGGGTGTTGGCACGGATCACCCGGGCAACGTATGGCACCAGCGGGATGGCGATCGCGAAGATCGTGTTGTGCAATGACGGTCCCAATGCTGCCGCCATGATGATCGCCATCACCAGCAATGGCAGGGCCTGCATCATTTCAAGGATGCGCTGGGTGATCAGGTCGAACCAGCCGAGCAGATAGCCTGATAGCAGCCCGAGCGTCACCCCGATCGAGCAGCCGAGCAGCATCGAGCCGACCGCCACCGCCAGCGAGATGCGCGCACCGAATATGATACGGCTATACACGTCCCGGCCCATGAAATCGCAGCCCAGCCAATGCGCCGCGCTCGGCCGCGCCAGCGAGGCCGCCGCGTTGGTCGACAGCGGGTCGTATAGCGTGATGTAGGGCGCAAAGGCGGCCGCGAACAGAAAGATCGCCATGATGACCGCACCGGCGGCGCCTAGCGGATAGCGGCGGATAAAGAACCGCACCGCCCCCAGGCGGCTGTTGACATTGGCGCCAGCGCGGCTCAGCTCAGTGCTGAAATCCAGCGTGCTCACCGTGTCCTCCCCAACTTTCGAGCCATCAGTGGACGTCTATTCGCCAAACTTGATGCGCGGGTCGAGCGCGGCATACAGCATGTCCACGATAAAGTTGATGGTGACCACAACGACCGCGATGAACATAACGAGGTTCTGCACCATCGGGTAGTCGCGCCAGCGCACCGCCTCGACCAGAAAGCGCGCGACACCGGGAATATTAAATACCGTCTCCGTGACGATCAGGCCGCCAAGCAAAAAAGCCGCCTCGATGCCGATGACCGTGACAACCGGCAGCATCGCGTTCTTCAGCGCGTGGTAATAGTTGATGACCGTTTCCGATGCCCCCTTTGATCGTGCCGTGCGAATGTAATCCTGCCGCAGGACTTCAAGCATTGACGATCGCGTCAGCCGCATCATCAGTGCCGAGCTGCGGAACCCAACCGCCGCAGCCGGCACGCTATACATTAACAGACCCTGCCAGAAGCCGGTCGGCTCATCGGTATAGATCGGGATCGTCCCGAAATAGTTCACGAACGCCATCAAGATCAGCAATCCGAGCCAGAAGGCCGGCATCGAGAGACCCGATAGGCTTATTATTCGCAGCAGATAATCAAGCTTGGTGTTCTGCCGCACCGCGCTGATGACACCCAGCGGCACGCCGATCAACACCGCAAAGGTCAACGCCAACCCCGCCAGCTTCGCGGTAATGGGGATACGCGGCGCTATCTCCTCGATCGCCGGTTTCTCGGTCTGGTAGGACATCCCGAGATCGCCGCGCAGCAACCCCCCGACCCAGGTCAGGTACTGCACAGGAATCGACTTATCGAGCCCAAGCTCTGCTTCGATGCGCTGCTTGTCGGCGGGATCGACGAAGCCACCGGCATCGAACAGAATGTCGGCGATGTTGCCGGGCGTCATGCGAAGCAACAGGAAAATAATCACGGAAATCCCGAACAGGGTCACCAGCATCAGGCCAAAACGACGGACCAGATAGGCTCCCACCCCTTCCTCCCCTGTGCGTCGCGGCTTCGCTCCGGACAGCTATGGTTGTAGAGCCTGTCTGGCTGCAAGACGAGTCTCTCTTTGGCACACCCGCGGTGTAAGGCGCGGGGCGGATCAATGCCTGCAGAATTAAGCAGGCTGTGCAGTGTCCGCTCTACCGAGCGGACCCGGAATGGGTAGCTGCCTGCAGGGCTAATCCCAAGCGGTAGGCCGGGTTGAAGACGATTCCCGCGCGGTGCTTTCCGCCCCCGAGTAAGCAGTCCTAGAACGGGATTTCGTCGTCGAGATCTTCGGCGGTGCTGCGGCCGCGACCGCCGCCCATGCCGCCGCCCCCGCCCATCCCGCCGCCTGAGGCGGCGCGCGCCGGGGCGGGTCCGCCGTAATCGCCGCCATAGCCAGCATCGTCGTAGCCGGAATCGCCCATGCCAGCGCCGCGGCCACCGCCACTGGCGCCGTCGAGCATTGTCAGGTCACCGCGAAAGCGGCCCAGAACAACCTCGGTGGTATAACGTTCCTGGCCCTGCTGGTCGGTCCATTTGCGGGTCTGCAACTGGCCCTCGACATACACTTTCGAGCCCTTTCGCAGATATTTCTCGGCCACCTCGACGAGCCGGTCGTTAAAGATCGCGACCCGGTGCCACTCGGTCTTCTCCTTGCGCTCGCCTGAATTGCGATCGCGCCAGTTTTCCGAGGTCGCGATGTTGAGGTTGGCGATGCGGGTACCATCGCCGGTCGAGCGGATTTCCGGGTCGCGGCCGAGGTTGCCGACGAGAATTACCTTATTGACGCTGCCTGCCATAAGTCACCGAGAGTCTTGGGGGGAAATCGGAGATTCGAGCGCGATCATAAACGGGGGCGTCAGAACGCGGTTGCCATCCTAGCAGGCCAGCACCAATTTGCACATCAGATGTTCCTACTTTATTCTTATCCCCGTTATCCCCTCTATCCACACCCCCTCTCGCCGCGTCGGCGCGCTTCGCCCCATGGCAAGAGCGGGCGCGGCGCGCTAAGGTCCGGTCATGCAGCAAATCCGCATCCGCGGGGCGCGGGAGCACAATCTTAAAAACGTCGATGTCGACCTGCCGCGCGACAGCCTTGTCGTGATCACCGGCCTGTCGGGCTCGGGCAAGTCGTCGCTGGCGTTCGACACGATCTATGCCGAGGGGCAGCGGCGCTATGTCGAGAGCCTGTCGGCCTACGCCCGGCAGTTTCTCGAATTGATGCAAAAGCCGGATGTCGACTCGATCGAGGGTCTGTCGCCGGCGATCTCGATCGAGCAGAAGACGACCTCGCGCAACCCGCGCTCGACGGTCGGCACGGTGACCGAGATCTACGATTACATGCGGCTGCTGTGGGCGCGGGTCGGGGTGCCGTATTCGCCGGCCACCGGCCTGCCGATCGTCAGCCAGACCGTGTCGCAAATGGTTGATCGCGTATTGGCGATGCCGGAAGGCACAAGGCTTTACCTGATGGCGCCGGTCGCGCGCCGCCGCAAGGGCGAATACAAAAAGGAACTGGCCGAGTACCAGCGCCGCGGCTTTCAGCGCGTCAAGGTCGACGGCAAGATGTACGAGGTCGACGAAGTCCCGGCGCTGAAGAAGAACTTCATGCACGACATCTCCGTCGTGGTGGACCGCATCGTCGTCGCGCCCGATCTCGGCAATCGGCTTGCCGACTCCTTTGAGACCGCGCTTGGCCTCGCCGACGGCATTGCGATCACCGAAAACGCCGATAATGGCGAGGAGACGGTGTTTTCGGCGAAATTCGCCTGCCCGGTCTCCGGTTTTACGATCCCCGAAATCGAGCCGCGGCTGTTCTCCTTTAATAACCCGTTCGGCGCCTGCCCGCATTGCGATGGGCTCGGCACCAAACTGTATTTCGACCCCGAACTGGTCGTGCATGACGAGACGCGCAGCCTGCATGACGGCGCGGTCAGCCCGTGGTCGCATTCCTCCTCGCCCTATTACATGCAGACGCTGACCAGCATCGCGCGGCATTTCAAAAAGAGCATTCACACGCCGTGGCATGATCTGCCGGAGAAGATGCGGGCGACGATCCTGTTCGGCTCGGGCGGCGACCCGATCACGATGCATTACGATGACGGGCTGAAGCAGTATTCGACCGAGCGCCCGTTTGAGGGCGTCGTGCCGAATATGGACCGGCGGTTTCGCGAGACCGATAGCGCCTGGGTGCGCGAGGAACTTGGCCGCTATCAGAACTCGAAAACCTGCGAAGTGTGCCGCGGCGCCCGGCTGAAACCCGAGGCGCTGGCGGTCAAGGTCGCCGGCAAAAGCATCAGCGAGGCGGCGGAGTTGTCGATCGCCGATGCCGGCGACTGGTTCGCGACGATCGACGAAACCATGACCCCATCGCAGCGCGAGATCGCCACCCGCATCCTCAAGGAAATCAACGACCGCCTCGGCTTTTTGCGTAATGTCGGCCTCGAATACCTGACCCTGATGCGCGCCTCCGGCACCTTGTCGGGTGGCGAAAGCCAGCGGATCCGGCTGGCGTCGCAGATCGGCTCCGGCCTGACCGGCGTGCTCTACGTGCTCGACGAGCCATCAATCGGGCTGCACCAGCGCGACAATGCGCGGCTGCTCGAAACGCTGAAACGCCTGCGCGACCTCGGCAACACGGTCATTGTCGTCGAGCATGACGAGGAGGCGATCCGCACCGCCGACTGGCTGGTCGATATGGGCCCGCGCGCCGGTGTGCATGGCGGCCAGCTGATCGCCGAGGGTACCCCCGACGCGGTGATGCACCACCCCGACAGCATCACCGGGCAATACCTGACCGGGGTGCGCCAGATCGCCGTGCCGGAACAGCGCCGCACCGGCCACCAGGGCCAGATCCTGCGGCTGGTCGGAGCGCACGGCAACAATTTGCAGAATGTCACCGCCGACATCCCGCTCGGCACGTTCTGCTGCGTCTCGGGCGTGTCGGGCGGCGGCAAATCCACCCTGATCATCGAGACGCTGTACAAGGCTCTCGCCAAGCGGCTCAACAATGCGCGCGAGCAGCCGGCGCCGTTCACCGCGCTGGAAGGCGTCGAGTT
>JAFAYW010000173.1 GCA_019240125.1 Alphaproteobacteria bacterium | reverse complement strand
GACCATCGCCTGCCGCATTGCCGCGAGATCGACCACCGCCGGCACGCCGGTGAGGTCCTGCATCAGCACGCGCGCCGGGCGGAACGCGATCTCCTTGTCGGATTTTCTGTCTTTGAGCCAGGCGCCAAGCGCTTTGATGTCGTCGACCGTGACGGTGCGGCCGTTTTCCAGCCGCACGAGATTTTCCAGCAGGACCTTCAGCGAAAACGGCAGCCGCGAGATGTCGCCGAGCCCGGCGGCCTGCGCCGCCGCTTCGAGGCTGAAATAATCGTAGCTCTTGCCGTCGACATTGAGGGTGCGGCGGGTTTTGAGAGTGTCGTTACCGGTAACGCTCACGGTGTTTCTCCTATCGGCGGCCTTGCGGGGTTGGCGCGTACGATAGCGCCCGCCGCGCTCTTAGCAAGGTTGCGTGTAAAAACCTCTCCCGCAGCGCGGAAGAGCGGAAATCGGCGACATCATCATGCGGCAACGGCGGTGCGGCGGGCGTAGCCGCGCGGGGTCAGGCGAACGCTGCCATCCGGGTGGCAGGCGACGAGATCGTCGCTGATCGCGTCTTCCCAGGCGCAGTTGAGGGGGCACGTGCTGCTCCAGGCGGCGCGGGTTTCGGCGAGCGTGCGCGGCCGGGCCGCGACCCAGTCGAGAAACTGCACCATCAGGAGCTTGGCTTCGCTCGCCATGCGGTGACCCTCCGTTGGCGACGAAAGCCAGCCCCGTCGGCGCCGGCCGAGGCGTTAAAAATAACGGAGCCGACTTTCGCCGATGGCAATGTGCGCCGAATATGCTCAGCGTTCAAATATATGCATCGAAGCTTTCGCATATGTTTGTAATATGGCACTGCGCTGAAGAAGACCGGAGGCGACCGATGCGGGTCGGGCGGCGTGACATTATTATGGGGGCCGCTGCCCTGGCAGTTGCCCCGCCGACGGGCCGGGCGCAGGAGGCGGCGGAACTGCGGCTGACCGTCATGGGGCAGGCGCTGATCCAGCACGATCTGCGGCAATATCCCTGGGCGGATTACGCCGAGCTGGCGGCGATGTTCGGCCGCGCCGATCTGTGCTTCACCGATCTCGAAACCGCGATCCGCAACGCGCGGGCCGACGCGCCGACCCGCGAAGGCGTCTTTCTGCATACCGCCGATCCGGTGGTGCTCGATTGCCTGCAGGACTGGCATATCGGCCTGCTCGCCACCTCGAACAATCACGCCTTTGATCTTGGCGGCGGCGGCATTGTCGGTGCGATCGAGGAGCTCGACCGGCGCGGCCTCGCGCATGCCGGCAGCGGCGCCGATCTCGCCGCGGCCGCGGCACCCGCCTTTTGCCGCACGGCGAGCGGCGGCGTCGCGCTGATCGCGGGCGCGAGCGGCGCGATCCGCGACGGCGGCGCCGCGACCCCGACCCGGCCCGGGGTCAACGAATTGCGTGTCACGGGCCCGGCCAATGCCGCCGCGCTGGACCCGGCGGATACGGCGCGAGCGTTGGATGCCGTTCGGTCGGCGGCGGCCGCCGCCGACACGGTCATCGTCTATCACCACAACCACGCGCTGACCGACAAGGGCCATGCTGTGCCCGACTGGCAGCGCGATTTCGCGCATCGCTGCATCGACGCCGGCGCCAGCCTGTTCGTCAGCCACGGCGCGCCCTGGCTGCTCGGCATCGAACTCTATAAGCAGCGGCCGATCTTCTACGATCTCGGCAGCCTGGTATTTCAGAGCGCGACCGAAGCCGGCGCCTACGACGCGACGGCGTGGCAGAGCGTCATCGGCGAATGCCGGTTCGTCCGCAACTACCTCGCGGAATTGCGGCTGACACCGGTGCAGCTCAACGAACAGCCGGTGGATGGCGACCTCGCGACGCGCGGCCGGCCGTCATTGGCGCATGGCGCTGAGGCCGCCACGATTCTCGATCATCTCGCCGGCCTTTCCGCGCCGTTTGGCACGCAGTTCACGCGGACCGGCGACACGGCAACGCTGCGGCTGACCTAAGTCGCTGCGATGGAGTTGCGCCATCTTCGCTATTTCGTGGCGGTCGCCGAGGCAGCGCACATCACGCGCGCCGCGGAACGGCTCGGGATACAGCAACCGCCGCTGAGCCAGCAGATTCAGGCGTTGGAGCGCGAACTGGAGGTGCAGTTGTTGCGGCGCCTGCCGCGTGGCGTCGAATTGACCCCGGCGGGCCAAGCCTTTCTCGACGAGGCGCGCGCCATCCTGGCGCGCACCGAGGCCGCGGTCGCCACCGCGCGCCGGGTGGCGCGCGGCGAGGCCGGGCGGGTCGGGCTCGGCTTTACCAGCTCGGCCTCGTTCCACCCGTTTGTGCCGCGGCTGATCCGGGCTTTTCGCGCCGCCCACCCGCTGGTCGAACTGGCGCTGGAGGAAAGCGGCACGGTCGAGCTGGTCGACGCATTGCACCACCGGCGCATCGATGCCGCGTTTGTCCGCTCGCCGGTCGGCGACGCCGCCGATCTCGCGATCTTCCCGATCCAGCAGGAAGCGATGTATGTCGCCCTGCCGAGCGGCCACCGGCTGGCCGCGGCGACCGAAGCATTGCCGCTGGCGGCGTTGCAGGGCGAGACCTTGATCCTCTATCGCCGGCCGGTCGGGCCGGGATTGCACGACGCGATCATCGCCGCCTGCGCGCGGGCCGGGTTCAGCCCGACGATCGGCCAGGAGGCGCCGCGCATGCTGTCGACGCTGAGCCTCGTCGCGGCCGGGCTCGGGGTGACGCTGGTGCCGGCCTCGATGAGCCGGCTGGAGGCCGAGGGGGTCGTATACTGTGCGCTCGACACCGCCGCCGAGTTGCAGGCGCCGCTGAACCTGGCGCATCGCCGCAGTGAAATCTCGGCGGCGGGTCGCGCCTTTGTCGCGCTGGTGCGGCGGTCGCGCGCCGATTAGGTCAGGCGGCGGCGCGGCGCTTGGCGGGTTTGGGCCAGCGGGCGGCGACGGCCGGCAGCACCTCGTCGATCAGCCGCGTGGTCTGCGCCATTAATTCGGCATCGCCGCGCGCCGAGGGGCGCAGGATGAATTTCGAGACGCCCGCCTCGACGTATTCGGCGATCCGCCCGACGATCGCCGCGGCGTCGCCGATCGCGAAATAGTCGCGGGGCTCGCGTCCAGTGCGCTTGCGATAGGCCTCGAACAGCGGCACGAGGGCCGGGTCGTCGGGGCTGCCAAAGCGGAAGGGGATGCCGGCGCCGTAATGGTCGTCGTCGATCGTGCGGCCGGCTTCCGCAGCGGCTGTCTTGATCGCCGCGACCACCTTGGCGGCCTGTTCCGGCGTCTCGGGACCGGCCTGCCAGCCGGTGCCCACCCGCGCGGTGCGCCGAATGGCGGCCTCGGAGGATCCGCCGATCCAGATCGGCAGGTCGGGCTGCACCGGTTTTGGCGACAATGAAGCGCCCGACAGATGATAATGCACGCCCTCGAAATCGACCTTGTCCTCAGACCAGAGGCGGCGGATCACCTCGAGCCCTTCATCGGTCTTGCGGCCGCGCACCTTGGGGTCGAGGTTGAGCGCGGTCCATTCCGGCCCGAGCGGGCTGCCGATGCCAAAGGCGGGCAAGAGGCGGCCGTTCGACAGGAAGTCGATCGTCGCGCATTGCCGCGCCACCAGGACCGCGTCGCGCATCGCCAGGGACAGCACGTTGACGCCGAATTTGATGCGCCTTGTGCGGCCGGCCAGGGCCGCCATCACGCTCATGCATTCGAGAAACGGGGTCGGGCTGATCAGCCGATCGGTCTGCCAGATCGAGTCGATGCCGCCCGCCTCGCACAGATCGACCCAGCGCCAATAGGTGTTGGCGTCGGAGAACGGGAATTCCATCAGCCCAATCCCGATCGCGACTTTCTTCGGCATCGGCGGCCTCCTGCCTGGCGAGAGATGCGGCTGCGAGAGTGCGATGTTGCCTCGTTGGCTGCAATGGCGATGCGGAATGGCCGGCGCAACGGAGCTTGTGGAATGATTTAGCAAGACCTTGCAGCAAGACCTTGGGACGCACCCGATGGGGTGGGATCGGTCGACTATGCCTGCCGGCGGGCGTTGTGGATCAGGTAGGCGGCGAAATCGGCGGGCTTTAGTTTCAGGTCGAGCTTGTTGCTGTCGCCAGCCAGGGCGCGGCTGACGATGATGTGGTTTTCGACATGCTCGGCGGCGACGCGGAAGACGCCCGCCGCGCCGCGAAGCTTGGGATAGAGGTTGGGGTCGATTGCCCGCTCCTTGCTGCCGAGCCGCTCGAGCACCGCCTCGTCGCTCAATTCCTCAGCGGGCTCGGTGCGCACGATCTTCCAATCGTCCTCGCCGCACCAGCCGGCCGCCGCCAAGGCCTTGGGGTCGTCGTCGGTCACCCCCGCCTTATAGACGTGCTTGCCAAAGCCGACATCGGCGGCCCAGCGGCTCAATTTGGTGCTGCGTGCGACATAAAGTACCGACATGCGATTCTCGATATTGCAGCGCGGGAATAAAGCGCTGGTTGCACCCGTTACAGCGCCGCTCCCCCAATCTCGTCAACCCCGGATCGACGATCATGCCGCTGCTTCTTGGTTCCACGACGATTTTCTGCACATTGCTGAGCATCATGCTCGGCCAGGTCGCGATGGGCGCGGAAGCACTCGGCGTCATGCTGGGCGCGTTTGTCTTGATGAGCCTGCAGCGCGAATAAGGATCGACTTATAAACGTGTTCTGTCTGCGCTAGTTGGTCGCATGATGACTAGCTAGGAAAAATCGGCGCTTTTCCGCTGGTTTTTGGTGCGTTGCACCATGCCTGCGTCATTGTTTACGAAGTGACACAATTCGAGACATTTTGTTAAAGTTGCCGCGATGAACCGTTCGCTTATCAGCGCGGGGGGTCGCGTGCATGACGGGGTTGCTGTCCAAGAGCATTGCCGCATTGGCCTTTTCGGCCAGTCTGTTGGCGTCGGCCGGCGCCTTCGCGCTCGGTCTCGATCCCGCCTTTGACGGTATAACGGCGCCGACACCAGACCATGCCAAGGGCGTCGTGGTGTGGAGCCACGGACGTTCGATTAACGCCGAGGATTCCCAATCGCCGACCCCCGTTTACCTGCGCGCCCTGGCCGATGATGGCTGGGCGGTCATGCGGTTTGATCGGTTGGCGGCCGAGGATACGCTAAAGGACAGCTCCAAGCGGCTCGCGGATTACGCCACCGAGCTGAAGCACAAGGGGTACAAGCAGGTCGTATTGGCCGGGCAATCGTTCGGCGCCTTCCTCGCGATTATGGCGGCGGATGCGACCAGCGATGTCGACGCGGTTGTCGCGACAGCCCCCGCGGCCTACGGCAATTTCGACGATTTCTACGATAGCTGGCGGCTTAACGCGACCAAGCTCTACCCCCTGCTCGATCAGGTAAAGCACGCCCGCGTCATGCTGTTTTACTTTCACGGCGACGACTTCGATCCCGGAGGTCGGGGCGAACGCTCGCGCGCGATCCTGGCGAGCCGCAACATGGGCTATGCGGTGATCGATCAGCCGGCCTTTATGACTGGCCATTGGGCATCATCGACCGGCGTGTTCCTGCGCCGCTACGGCGCCTGCATCCGCGACTTCGTCAATGATTCATCCCTGAACAGCGAGCTGCTGTGTAATCCCCAATGGGGCACGCGTCCGAGCGCCGACCTCAAGCTGCCGACGGAACTCGCGGAGCCAAAAACGGCACATCAGCAAACCGCCGCCAAAACAGTCGCCGCGGCAGGCCCAACCGGCTCCGGCAATGGCCCCGATACGCTCAAGGCTCCTGAGGGCATGCGCGATGTTTGGTACGGCTTTTATCCCAACGGGCGCGAGGTGTTGCTCGGCATCGAGGCCGCCCATGGCCAGGACTTGACCGCTGTCTATGCGATCGGCCCCAGCATCGACGACAAGGCGCCCGCGAACTGGACCCGGCGCAAGGGCAAGATTGTCGATGACTCCTTCGTCTTCGAACAGCCCGGCAAGAGCACGCTGCGGTTCCGCCCCAAGCAGGATGGCGGGCTCGGGGCAACGTGGGTCGCGGTCGACGGCAAGACGTCAATGACCGCGCATCTGAAGCCGATCGACCCGCTTAGCCTGGGTTCGCGGGTGCCTGCACTGCACGTTTCGGCGCCACCGGCCTCACCAGTAACGCCCGCTACTGCCCACGGCGACAGTAACGAGGCCCAGGACTAGGTTCAGGGTCACGATCGCGCGGATCTGATTGAGCTGTCGCGCTGCCTCGGGATAATTCTGTCGCGCCACGGCGGCCCGCAGCCGCGGCCACGGGGCGAAATACAGGTGGAAGAACGCCAGCATCATGATGATGCCAATCCCCTGCATGATGTTGATGTAAGGGCGCAACCCGGCGAACCCGCCAAATACCGCGAAGACCATCGCATAGCCGCTCAACAGCAGCACGACGATCGTCCCCAACACCCAGCGGAAGAAGCGGTCGAGCACCCCGTCCCATAACTGCAGGCGCAGGGGCGGCTCAAGCATTCCCGAGGCCGGCCGCAATACCAGCAAGGCGAAGAACATCCCGCCCACCCAGATGACGGCGGCCAGGATGTGCAAGATCAGCGCAATGACGGCCATTTAATCGCCATAGGCCGGAGAGCGGCGGGCGACGCCGCCGAACAGATCGAGCATGCGGCCGCGCCAGGCGCGCACCGGATCATCGGCGGCCAGCAACTCGAAATCGCTGATGGCGCGGGCCCACTGGAAGGCGCCGAAGACGATGTAGTCGGGGTAAGCCGGTGTCTCGCCCGAGACGAAATTCTGCCGCTCGACGGTACGCCGCAGCGGGTCGAGGCTCGCACGGAAGCCCGGCAACCGCGTCTCGCGGTCTTTCACGACATCTTCGAGCGTGCTTCGAAAGCGCTTCTCGCGATCGCTGCGGAAATATTCCTGATCCGCAGGGCCAAGGTGCCGATAGATGTCGAGCAGGACCAGCCGCACCACGCCTAGGTGCAACACGGTCTCGGTCCAGTTCTGGATGAACTTCGAGACGCCGCGCACCACCGGGCCATTAAGGAGCGGCTGCGCCGGGTAGCATTCGTCGAGATAGTCGGCGATCGCCGATGAATCGTGCACGACCCTGGCGCCATCGACGATCACCGGCACGCGGCCGGCATTGGGCTGCGGCAGCTTGTCTCCCTCGGTGAAGCGCCACGGCACGGTCTCGAAATCGAGGCCCTTGTGCGCCAGCGCCATGCGGGTGCGCCAACAGAACGGGCTGAACCGTCGCTCCGGGTCGTCGCCGGCAAGGTCGTACATCGTGATTGGCATAGGCATCTCCACTGTGCACGATTTCGCGGCACTATGCCCCGCCTTGGTTCAACCCGCCAGCACACCTGCGATGCCGGCGGCCACCGCGCCAAAGACCACGACGAGCCAGGGTGGCACGGCCCATAATGTCAGCATCAGGAACGCTACGATCGCCAGCGCGAAATCGGCCGGGCCCAAAATCGCGCTGGTCCACACCGGGCGGTAGAGCGCCGCGAGCAACAGCCCGACCACCGCCGCGTTAACCCCCAGCAACGCCGCCTGCACCGCCGGTCGCTGGCGCAAAGTCGCCCAGAACGGCAGCGCACCGATCAACAGCAGGAAGGAGGGCAGGAAGACCGCCACCAGGCAGATCAATCCACCGAGCCAACCATTAGGGCGCGGCCCCATAACCGTGCCGAGATAGGCTGAGAGGGTGAAGAGCGGCCCGGGGACAGCCTGGGCGGCGCCGTATCCGGCGAGGAACGTATCATTCGACATCCAGCCCGGCGGCACGACTTCGGACTGCAACAGCGGCAAGACGACATGCCCGCCGCCAAATACCAATGCGCCCGAGCGGTAAAACGAGTCGAACAACCGGATCGGCTGCCACGGTACCGCCGCCGCGAACAGCGGCAAACCGATCAGCAGTGCGAAAAACAGAAGCGCCGCAATCACCGATAGTGATCGCGGCAGATGCACCGGGAGGTGCGATTCTGCGCGCGGCGGGACGCGGCCACCGAGCAGGCTCCATCCGACTAACCCGCCGGCTATGATGGCTCCGATCTGTCCCCAGGCCGTGGGAACTGCCAGCGCCAGGAGGGAGGCGGCGACCGCGACCGTCGCCCGCTCGCGATCGGGGCACAGGCTGCGCGTCATCCCCCACACCGCCTGCGCCACAACCGCAGCCGCGACGATCTTGAGACCATGCAACCAGGCCGCCCCGGAGACGTCGCCAATCCGCGTCACACCGTAGCCGAACACGATCATCGCGAGCGCCGACGGCAATGTGAACCCCAGCCACGCGGCCGCGGCACCGGGCAGTCCCGCCCGCAGAATCCCCAGCGACATGCCAACCTGGCTGCTCGCCGGTCCGGGAAGAAACTGGCACAACGCGACGATATCGGCGTAGCCCGCCTCGTCGAGCCAGCGCCGCCGTGTGACGAATTCGGTGCGGAAATAGCCGAGATGCGCGACCGGCCCGCCAAAACTGGTCAGGCCGAGACGCAGAAAAGCCAGGAAAACCTCCGCCGGCGACCCCCACGGGGCTGGCGCGGCTCCATCGGCGAGGTGCAGCGGGTGGGCGGGAATGGTCACGTTTTGGGCGGCGCCGGCGCGGTGAATTGCGCCAGATCGGCAAACCCAAGCGCCTGCTCGATCTGCGCCATCTGCTTTACCGCGTCTTCGAAACCGTCATGGCCAAACTGCTGGCGCTCAATATTTTCGAATTTGTCGCCCATCTCGCGAAGTTGCCGCGCCGAGAGGGCTTCCTTCCAGGCTGGGAAGACCACCGTGTCCTCACGCGCCGCGTGGTTGCGGTACATCAGCACAAACGTCTCGAACGCGCGGGCCATCGGTTCCACGTCACCCGTGCCGATCGCGCCTTTGCCGGTGACCGACAGTATGTAGGCTGTGATCTCACGCCCGCGATCATGCTGTTGCTTGAGCGTATCGACCAGTGTGGCCGCCGGCCCGCCCGTCTTCGCGACCATCGGGAAGATATGCGCCTCCTCCAGCTTCTGCTCGTGGTAGTCCTCGCCAAAGCTGCGAAACAGCTGCGCCGTCGTCTGGATCGGCTTGGGATCGATGGCCGTATTGCCGCGCAGCTTGGTCGCGGTTTCCGAATAGACGAGCAAGGCCCGCCGCAGCACGCCGTGCTCGCGCATCAAATCCTCGACCGCTCCGACTTCCTTCTCCTCCGCTTTTCCCGCCACCACCGCTCGCGGGTGGATGGCAATCAGACCGCCAGCGGCGAGGCTCAGTCCAAGAATGGCGCGGCGACCGGCATAACGAAGGTTGTCCATCGACGATCCTCCCGAGTTCCTAGCCACTAACGCGGGGCAAAGCCTCGCCATCCATATCGTCATGATCCATGTTCAGATGGCGCAGAACGGTCGGTGCGATATCGACCAGCGAGGTCTCGCTGTGCCGTATACCCGACGCGAAGCCACCTCCTTCCACCATTAGGAATGGGTGCTGCTCGTGACGCCCCAACCCGCCATGCTGGCCGAAGCCGATCTTGCTTTCATGATCCGCCGGGTCGCTGACGATCGGGCAGGCGCCGGCAATGCCAAACGGGTTCCTCTGATCAGAGGCCGCCATTGTGACGGCAACGCGCATCGCGGTGCCGGTCGGTAAGCCGACTTCGCCAAGCCACTCGCCGGTAAACACGTCGGCAATGCTGCTTTGAGCTGCGAGAAACGTGGCGACGCGTTCCGCCAGCGGGCTTTCCGGATCCGAGAAATACAAGGTCGCGGCGGTGCCGTTCGGTGCCACCACGACATCGCTCGACCCAGGCGCCTGCTTAAGCCCGGCCTCGATCAGCAGGGCATCGACATCGATCGCCGCCGCCACCGTTTCCATGCCGTGATCGGAGCCGGTCATGAACAGGATGTTTTCACCGGATGGGTCGAGCCGCCGCACCGTCTCGAATACTTGCCGCACCAATGCGTCGGCGCCGCGGATAGCGGCGCGATGCTGCGGCGAGCCGAGCGGTGCGTGATGGCCGGTGTTATCCGGCTCCGACAGCCACATGATCGCGAGCGACGGCGCCCGATCCGCGAGGATTTCGCCGCAGAACCGCTCAGTCATCATCCGGTCGCCAGCGATGCCCTTGGTCAATGCCGCACTCGCTGGGTCGTCGAGGGGCTGGCGCCCCGGGCCATAGCTGCCGGCCGCGTGATACACCCAGCCGTGGCCGTCGGGGTCCTGAAAGTAGGCCGCGCCGGGCGAGACATTGGCGCAGGAGATCGATGTCTCGCCATGCCAGCGCAACCGTTCGGCGAGGGTCGGCACCAGCAGGGTGCGGCCGGTTACCCGCCGCAGACGGTCGGGAAAATCCGGATGCCCGGCGGAATAGCAAGCGAGCCCGTCGCCATCATCCAGTGCCATGGTGTTGCCGAGCAATCCATGCCGCGCCGGATAGCAGCCGGTCGCGATCGAAGCGGCGCTGGCCCTAGTCGTCGACGGAAAGACACTGCGATGCGCGGCGAAGCTTGCCCCGCGCTGCTGCAGATCTACAAGGAACGGCGTGTCATCGGGCGAGATCAGATCGGCCCGCAAGCTGTCGCAAATGACGATCACAACCCGCGCGCCGTTCCGCGACGCTCCCGTGTTCATCCGCTACCTCCGTTTTCGAGCCGGATAGCAGTGTTCGTTATGGTCAGTTCGGAACGATCACTCCAGGCCGGTCGGATGGCGTTGATGCCAATCGGTCGCCTGCTGATAGGCATAGCCGATCCGCAGTGCCGTCGCTTCGTCATAGGGCGGGCAGATGATCTGCAACGACAATGGCAGACCAGTCGCGGTGAGCCCGTCCGGGATCGCCAATGCGCACAGCTCCAGCAAATTCACCAGCCGGGTGAAATGCGCCGGCGTGCTGTTCTGGTCGACCGCCTCGACCCGCACAGCCGCGGTTTGCGTGGTCGGCGTCAGCAGCGCGTCAACCGCGTCGAATATCGGCAGAAAGCGCCGCTTCATCGCATCGCGTTGGGCGAGCGCCGACAGATAATCGCGGGCGGTGACACCGCGGCCGAGATGGATGCGAGGGCGCACGGCGTCATCGATCGGCAGGCTGTTGTCGTCCACTAGGTCGCCGACCAGCTGATAGGCCTCGGAGCCGATAATGCGGCCCGCCATCACGGTCGTGTCGGCAAAACCGCAGGTCAGGCTGACCTCGACGATCTCGGCTCCCAATCCCGCCAATGTTTCCAGCGCGGCGTCATAGGCGGCCAGCACCTCCGGAGCGCAGCCTTGCCGCTCCGCCGCGGGCATCCGGCCCAACCGGAGGCCGCGCACACCGCGCCGCAAGCCGTTCAGCACATCAGCCGGCGCCGGCGCGGCCAGGGTACGGTGATCGAGCGGGTCCGCTCCCTGCATCAGGGTATAGAGCAGCGCCGCGTCCTCGACATTGCGAGCCATCGGGCCGGGCGTATCGAGCGACGGGGCGAGCGGCAGAATGCCATAAGTCGTAACCCGGCCGATCGTCGTCTTTAGCCCGCTGAGGCCGCACCATGACGCCGGCAGCCGCACCGAGCCGCCGGTATCGGTCCCAATCGCCCATGGCGCGAAGCCAGCCGCCACCGACACGCCGGAGCCGCTGCTCGATCCGCCGGGGGTGCGATGCGCCTGCAGATCCCAGGGGTTCCATGGCGTGCCGCGGTGCTGGTTGGTGCCCCAGCCGCCCATCGCGAATTCCACCGTGTGGGTCTTGCCGATGACAATCATCCCGGCCGAAATCAATCTGCGGGCCAAGGTTGCCGTCACCGGCGAACGGCGGTCGCGCCACGCCTCGGAGCCGCCGGTCGTCACCCTTCCTTCGAGGTCGATCAAATCTTTCAGCGCGATCGGCACGCCATGCCACGGCCCGACCGAATGGCCGGAGCGGATCGCCTTGTCGGCCGCCTCGGCGGCTAGACGCGCCTCATCGGCATAAACCGAGACAAAGGAATGCAATTTGCTGTCATAGCGCGCGATGCGGTCTAGCATCGCCTCGACCGCCGTGACCGGGGAAAGGCGCTGCGCCTGTATCTCGGCAGCGAGCTGGTGCGCCGGGAGGAAGCTGGGATCGATGTTGCTGGTCGGCATGCGCCGTAGTCTAGCGGGTCTGGCGCAACAGCCGGAAGGGGCTTGGCAGATTGTTCGCGGCTACTTCGAAGCGGCGGCGCAGATCGCCGACCCGATGCAGATCGGCGAGCCGCCGCTGGATGAAGCCCAACGTCTCCACGAAATTCGGCGAGCGGTCGTCCAGCCAATACAGAGTGGCGGCGGCCTGAACGCCGGCAAGGCTGGCGCGCTTGGTGTAAAAGCTGAAGCCGGTCGGCTGATCGCCGACCCCGCGCCAGATCGCGTCAACTGTGTCATACAGCAGGCGCAATGCCAGCGGTCCATTCTGCGGCAATGCCAGCACCGAGAGCCCGCGCCGCACTGCCTCGCGCCAGGGCAGCAACAGCTCGAAGCGCAGCCGTAACGCGGTCGTTACCCGGCGTGACAGGCTCGTCGGCTCGGCAAACGCGCCCTCGAGCCGCAGCAACATCTCACGATCGGCCCAATGGCTTAAGACGGCGACCATATCGGCCGCGCCAGCCGGAAACAGCGCCTCCGCCTCGGCCGGTGCGATGCCGACGCGGTGCGCAGCCGCGTGTAAGGCACGCCGCGTCCATCCGTCGAATGCGACATCGGGCAACGTCGCCGTGACAAGCTGCTCGCGCTCGCGGTCTGCCAATGGGCTTCTCATCGGAAATTCCTCATTCGCTCTCGCCTTGCGTCGCCAGGAACCGCGCCATGTCGATCGGGTAGCGCTGCGCTTCCTCGGCAAACATCAAGAGGCGATGGTCGGTCATGCGCTGCGGATAAAGAATGCCGTCAAGATGATCGCATTCATGCTGTACGACGCGGGCGTGAAACCCTGCCGCCTCGCGATCGATGATGCCGCCATCGAGGGTTTGAGCGCGATAATGGATTTTCAGATGCCGCGGCACCACGCCACGCAGCCCCGGCACCGAAAGGCAGCCCTCCCAGGCAAAGGCACGTTCGGTGCCGATCGGTTCGATGACCGGATTGATCAGCACTGTCAAATCCTGCTCGGTGTCGTCTTCGAGGTCGGTCAATCGCTCGGGACCAACCCGAAAGATTACCACCCGCTTTGACACATGCACCTGGGGCGCCGCAATCCCGGTACCACCAGCATCCCCCATTGTCTCAAGCATGTCCGCGACGAGGTGGCGTATCGACGCCGATCCGGGATCATCGACCGCAGCCGCCTTGGCGCGCAGCACCGGGTGACCCATGCGGGCGATCTTCAGCAATGCCATCCTGCGAGTATGTGGCGGCGGTTCTCGCCGGTAAAGCGCCCGCCTCCCTTCACAGCGCCGGCTTGAGGTGATAAAGAGGCCTGAAGTGGCCGCATGCGCGGCCCGATTTGACACGCTCTGATGATGGAGAGAGCAGCCCGTGCAAGTCCTCGTTCGCGATAATAATGTCGACCAGGCCCTCAGGGCCCTTAAGAAAAAAATGCAACGCGAAGGGGTATTCCGCGAAATGAAGCTGCGGCGCAATTACGAAAAGCCGTCGGAGCGCCGCGCCCGCGAGAAGGCCGAAGCCGTCCGTCGCTACCGCAAATTGCTGCGCAAGCGCATGGAGCGCGAGGGCTACTAGACCGCGCTCTCCTCAACCGTCGCGCTCGTTCCGCAAGCGCGCGATTGCCTGCCGATCGCTAAACTGCGCGTCTCCCTCGTAATCCGGTAAATGCGGAGATGGCTGGTTGTAGCCCTGAATAGCGGCCACTGAGGGCCGGGCCTGCGTCATTTCCTAAAATTGCGAGCGTTGTTGAGCTAAAATCTGGCTCGCAGAGGTAAGCTATTCTTACGTCAGCTTTACGGAGGCCGCCCATGTTCGGCCTGTTCGCCAACAAACGCCGCAAAACGTTCGAGCGCGTTATCAACCGGGCCAATCGGAGTCGTGAACCGGTTGAGGCGTCGCTGCCAGAGAACGTGCCCTATCTTCTTGGCATTTGGGATGGGTTGACCCCGACGCAGCGGCGTGCCTGCCTCACTGGTGAGCCGGTGCCGCCAACGCCGCCAGTACACGAAGATGTAACCGATGACATTCGGCGAATATCGGTGCCCGGCGGATGGATTTATTTCAAGAAGAGTGACGAGGCACCCTTCTTCGTCGCGTCTGTCACGACCGCACGCGAGCGGTAGGCTGCGCCACCGGCGCAGCCCGGCGACGTGAGGCATCGCAATCAAGCCGGCGTCGATACCTGAGCCAGCGGGTTGGCCGGCGCGAGTGGATACGCGCCGCCGCCGATTTAGAAAGATCGTCGAGGTCAATGACTTCGCAGGGCAGCCCGTACCTGGCGAGCCGCGCCTCGACAAGCGCTGAGCCCCAGGCCGGCCGGGCATAGAGTGTGTACATGAGGCCGCTCATTCACAGAACTGGCGAGGCGAAAACCGCCCATCTTCGCGCGACCACCATTGGCTTCGGCTTCGGTCTACCCGTCCGACAACTTCAACATCAGTCGAGCGACTTGACGATTTCCTCGCACATTTTCTTGGCGTCGCCGAACAGCATCATCGTGTTCTCACGGAAGAACAGCTCGTTATCGACACCGGCATAACCGGATGCCATCGAGCGTTTGACAAACAGCACTGTGCGGGCGCGTTCGACATCGAGGATCGGCATGCCATAGATCGGCGATTGCGGATCTGTCTTCGCGGCGGGGTTTGTCACGTCATTCGCGCCGATCACAAACGCGACGTCGGTCTGCGCGAAATCGTGGTTGATCTCCTCGAGTTCGGCGACCTCGTCATAGGGCACGTTGGCTTCCGCGAGCAGTACGTTCATGTGCCCGGGCATGCGCCCGGCAACCGGATGGATCGCATAACGCACCTGCACCCCGTCTTTCTTCAGCAGGTCGCCCATCTCACGCAACGCATGCTGCGCCTGCGCCACCGCCATGCCGTAACCCGGCACGATGATGACCGAGCCGGCATTCTTCATGATGAAGGCGGCGTCCTCGGCACTGCCGGATTTGACCAGACGGTCGCCGACACCCGGCCCCGTCGGCGACGCGCCGCTTTCGGTGCCGAACCCGCCAAGGATCACATTGAAGATCGAGCGATTCATCCCCTTGCACATGACGTAGCTGAGGATCGCGCCCGACGAGCCGACCAGCGCGCCGGTGATGATCAAAAGGCTGTTCGACAGCGTGAATCCAATGCCGCAGGCCGCCCAGCCCGAATACGAATTCAGCATTGAGATGACGACCGGCATGTCGGCCCCGCCGATCGGCAGGATCAAGAGAAACCCGAAGGCTAGCGACAGCAGCACCAGCATCACAAACGTGAACACCGACTCGGTCGTGACAAACAGCACGATCAGCAGGATCAGAGCGATGCCGAGCGCCAGATTGAGGAAATGCTGCCCGCTGAAGATCAGCGGCGCGCCGGAAACGAGCCCCTGCAATTTGGCAAACGCAACGATGGAACCCGTGAAGGTGATGGCGCCGATCGTCAGGCCGATCGCCATCTCAACGAGGCTGCCGCTTTCGATGGCTCCGCGCACCCCGATCCCGTACGCCTCAGGCGCGGCGAATGCCGCCGTCGCAACACACACCGCCGAGAGGCCGACGAGGCTGTGAAACGCGGCCACCAATTGCGGCAAGGCAGTCATCTGGATCTGGCGCGCGATATAGGTTCCGATCGCGCCGCCGATCAGCAATCCGAGGATAATCAGCCAGAAACTGACGACTTCCGGCGAGGCCAGCGTCGTCAGGATCGCGATGGTCATCCCGGCGATGCCGTAGATGTTGCCGCCGCGTGCCGTATCGGGCGATGACAGCCCGCGCAGCGCCATGATGAAGCAGATCGACGCGATCAGATAGAGAAAGGCCGACAGGTTCTCGGTCACCGCGAGGCCCTCTATTTCTTTCGCTGGAACATCTGCAGCATGCGCTGCGTCACGATGAACCCGCCGAAAATATTAACCGCGGCGAGGGTTACCGCGACAAAGCCCATGATCTTGGCAAAGCTTACGCCCGGCGGCCCGGCGGCGATCAGCGCCCCGACGATAATCACGCTGGAGATCGCGTTGGTCACGCTCATCAGCGGCGAGTGCAAGGCCGGCGTGACGCGCCACACCACGTAATAGCCGACGAACACCGCCAGCGCGAAGACGGTTAGCTCGAAAACGAACGGGCTCGCGCCAACCACAACGGGCGGCGCCGCATGCGCGAGCTGTTGCGACAGAGCATCGAGATTGTGCGAGAGCGCATTGGCGTCACCGGCAAGCTCGCCGGCGCGCTGCGACAGCGCTGCGGGATCGGCCATGGTCTCTCCGTCAGCTGGGGATTTCGGCGGCCGGCGGCGGCGCCACGGGAGGTAAAGCCGATGACGACGCAGGGGGTACCGGCGCCAGGGCCGGGTTGACGACCGCGCCGTCGAGCGTCAGCAGCGATGCCTTGACGATCTCATCGGCGGTATCGATGCGCAATTGCCCTTCCTTTACGATCAGCGCCAGAAAGGCCTGCAGATTGCGCGAGTATAACGCGCTGGCATCGACCGGCACACGCGACGGCGTGTTGATGTTGCCGACAATTTTGACCCCATTGGCCGTCGTTACCGTTTCCCCCGGCTTGGTGCCCTCGACATTGCCACCAGCCTCGGCCGCCAGATCCATGATGACCGAGCCGGGCGCCATGGCGGCAACCATTGCCTCGGTCAACAAGGTCGGGGCGCGGCGGCCGGGGATCAGCGCGGTGCAGATCACGATATCGGTCCGCCGCAAAGCCTCGATGACCTTCTCGCGCTGCCGTCGCTGATAATCCTCCCCCATCTCGCGGGCATAGCCGCCGGCGGTCTCGGCCGAGCGGGCGGCCTCCTCGTCGACCGTGATAAAGGTCGCGCCAAGGCTTTCGACCTGCTCCTTTGCGGCGGCGCGCACATCGGTAGCGCTGACGATCGCGCCGAGGCGGCGGGCCGTCGCGATCGCCTGCAAACCCGCGACCCCGGCGCCCATCACCAGGACACGCGCGGCCTTGATGGTGCCGGCGGCGGTCATCATCATCGGCAATGCCCGGCCGAACTCGGAGGCGGCGTCGATCGCCGCCTTGTAACCGGCGAGGTTCGCCTGCGACGACAGCACATCCATCGTCTGGGCGCGGGTGATGCGCGGCACCAGTTCCATCGCGAACGCGGCAATGCCCGCGCTCGCGTAGGCCTGCACATCGGCCGGGTTCTGCAGCGGCGCCAAAAGGCCAATCAACGCCGCCCCACGCTTCATCAGATGCAATTCATCCGGACTGCCGACACCGTCGCTACCGACAATTGGCCGCTGTACCTTGAGGACAATGTCGGCATCGGCAAGTGCCGACGCCGCATCCGGAACGAGCGTCGCGCCGGCAGCACGGTACATCTCGTCGGTGAAATTTGCCTCGCCCCCCGCGCCGCTTTCGACAACGGTTTCGAGACCCAGCCCAACCATGTGCTTGATCGCGTCGGGCGAGGCCGCGACGCGCCGTTCATGCGGGCGGCGTTCCGTGATAACGGCGACCTTCATCGCCCCTATAACCCCCCTGGCTGTGCATCCGGCGGAAACGCGTGCAATCATCGAAGCCGTGCCCCTTGCTTGCGATGGCAACCCGAGGCAGCAGCCAGTGTTGGCAGTCTGTGTCGCTGCGGTTCCTAGCGATTTTTAGGGTCCGGCGCAATGGCGCGTGCCTGGTCTTGACCTGCGGGGAGCGGATGGCATGAGACCAGCGTTGTGGGAACACCGCCGTACGCGTGGTATCCTGGCCATATCGGACATGCCATCGCCCGATACGTTTGGCCGCACCTCAAGTTTTGGAACCAATGGGGTGATCGCTGAACGCCGTTTATTCATAATGGAATAATCCACCAGGAGGCACGTTGTCGGTGCGTTGGAAGCATGAGGATGCTCCAGATCCGGCCGCAGGACGCGGCGAGCCGGCGAGCGCGCGGTTTAGCGATCAGCTCATCGCGACGCTGCCCCGGCTACGGCGGTTCGCGCGTGGACTCACTGGCTCTGCGAGCGAGGCGGACGATCTGGTGCAGGCGGCGTGTGAGCGAGCATTGACACGGGAACATCAGTTCCAGGAGGGCACGCGGTTCGATAGCTGGATGTTCCGCATCGTTCAGACGATATGGATCGATCAGTTGCGGGCACGCGATGTGCGCAAGGAGGATGGCGAGATCATCGAGGAACGGCTAGGCACCGACGCACCTGTTCGCTGGACCGAAGCCCGATTGGCGTTGGGTGAGGTGCGGCAGGCTGTCGAACGTCTACCAGAAGATCATCGCGCGGTCCTTATGCTCGTGACTGTAGAAGGGCTTAGTTACAAGGAGGCAGCGGAGGTCGTTGGGGTGCCGGTCGGCACGATTATGAGCCGACTGGCGCGTGCTCGCATCGCACTGCAGCAGCAGCTCGATGCTGGCGCCGGCATTCGCAGGAGTGCGAGGAATGCAACAGCACAGTGACGAGGCGCTGGTCGCCTATCTGGATGGCGAGCTTGATTCTGCCGATCAGCGGGATGTCGAAGCATGGCTGGACGCCGATCCGGCGGCGCGCGAGCGACTGACGACGCTGGCGCGATCGGCCGATCTTATCCGCAGTGCGTTTGCCGATGTCGTGACTGAGCCCGTGCCGGAGCGCCTGCTCATGGCGGCACGGAGCGCCATGGAATCGGGCGATCTGCGGCTTGAGGTGCTCCCGACGGCGCAGATACTGAAATTGCCCCAACGCCGCAGACCGATTGGCGGCGGCATGCCACGCCGCTGGTATGTCGGCATGGCCGCCGCCGCTGGGCTGTTCGGCGTGATGGTCGGCGGCACCGGCACTTATGTAGGCGTCGAGCATTTCACCGACCCCGGCGCCGCCGCCGAGCAGAAGGCGGCAACGGTAGCGGTCAACAACACGTGGCTCGACAATGCCGCAGGCTATTACAAGCTGCTGGCCAGCGCCGGTGGCGATAACAACCTGATCGACGTCCCCGCCAGCAACGACCCGCGCGAGGCCCTGCAAAAGATCAGCCAGAGCCTGCCGCAGCAGGTCCGTCTGCCCGATCTGAAGCCGTGGGGGCTAAATTTCCGCGGCGCACGCCTCGTTGTTGTCGATGGTCATCCGGCGGCGCAGCTGGTCTTCGGCACCGACAACAAGGCGATCGGGCCGCTCAGCCTGATCGTCAGCGCCTCGAAACAGGCCGACATCTCTCCGAGCTTCGATCGCCGGCAGGACGTCAACCTGCTCTATTGGCGCCACTCGGGCCGTGCCTATGCGTTGGTTGGCCAGACCGATGTCGGCTGGCTGTGGAACATCGCCAACGATGTCGCTTGGCAGCTTGACGCGATCTAGCGCTGAGCGAACACACGAGCTGGTGGCTGTGAGGCTTGGCTATGCCCGCGCTTTCGTCCAGCTATCGCGCAGGCCGATCGTGCGGTTGAAGACGAGGTGGCCTGGCGCTGAGTCGCGATCGCGACAGAAATAGCCCTGGCGCTCGAACTGCACCGTCTCGTCCGCATTGTTCTCGACCATGGACGGCTCGACAACCGCCCCGGAGAGAACCTCGAGCGAGTCGGGGTTGAGGGCGGCCATTAAGTCACCGCCCGCACCGGGATCGGGCCGGGTGAAAAGCGGGTTGTAGAGGCGAATTTCCGCCGGCACGCCGCCTGCTGCGGAGACCCAATGAATAGTGCCGCGTACCCTGCGCCCGTCGGGCGCGTTGCCGCCGCGTGTCTGCGGGTCATAGGTGCAGCGCAATTCGACGACTTCGCCGGCGGCGTTCTTCACTGCCTCGCGGCAGGTCACGAAATAGGCATAGCGCAGCCGCACCTCACGTCCTGGCCCCAGTCGATAGAAGTTCTTGGGCGGGTCTTCGAGGAAATCGTCGCGCTCGATATAGAGCTCGCGGCCGAAGGGCAGGCGACGCGAGCCGGCGGCCGCGTCCTCGGGACTGTTCTGCGCCTCGACTTCCTCGGCCTCGCCTTCCGGGTAGTTCTCGATAACCAATTTGAGCGGCCGCAACACCGCCATGCGCCGCGGCGCCGTGCGGTTCAGCACATCGCGCACGGCGCTTTCAAAGATTGCCAGATCGACGGTACTATTGGCCCGCGCGACCCCGACCCGGCGGACGAATTCGCGCACCGCCTCGGGTGGGATGCCGCGGCGACGCAACCCGGCGATGGTCGGCATGCGCGGGTCGTCCCAGCCGGACACGCGCCCCTCATCGACCAGCGATTTGAGAAACCGCTTCGACATCACAGTGTACGCAAGGTTCAGCCGGGCAAACTCATACTGTCGGGGCCGCGATGGGACCGGCAGATGCTCGATGAACCAGTCATAGAGCGGACGGTGATCCTCGAATTCCAGGGTGCAGATCGAGTGGGTGATGCCCTCGATCGCATCAGACTGGCCATGCGCGAAATCATAGGTCGGGTAGATGCTCCACGCCGTGCCCGTGCGCGGGTGCTCGGCATGCAGGATGCGATACAGCGCCGGATCGCGCAGGTTCATGTTGCCGGCAGCCATATCGATCCTGGCGCGTAGCACGCGGGCACCGTTGGGGAACTCGCCGGCCCGCATGCGCCGGAAGAGATCGAGGTTCTCCGACACGGTGCGGTCGCGATAGGGGCTGTTTCGACCGGGTTCGGTCAGGGTGCCGCGGGCGGCACGCATCTTGGCGGGGTTCTGGTCGTCGACATAGGCAAGACCATGCTCGATCAGGTGTTCAGCCCAGCGATAAAGCTGCTCGAAATAATCCGAGGCATAATACAGGTGCTCGCCCCAATCGAACCCAAGCCAGCGAACATCCCGCTGGATCGAGTCGATGTATTCCTGCTCTTCCCTGGTCGGGTTGGTATCGTCGAAACGCAGATGGCAGCGCCCGCCGAACTCCGCCGCCGCGCCGAAATTAAGACAAATAGACTTGGCGTGGCCGATATGGAGATAACCATTCGGCTCCGGCGGAAACCGCGTCACAATCTGCTTGTGGCGCCCTTTCGCGAGATCATCCGCGATAATGTCGCGCACAAAATCGCGCCCGCCTTCGGTCTCGATTTTCTCGGCCACACTCATCCTGGCATACTCGTTTCCGCGTCTCCCCAGAATATGGGGAGGCGTTGATCTACTTGACCAGTATAGCAGCCTCTTCCCGCAGGGCGCGGCGGAAGAGTTTTCCAGTGTCGGTGACCGGGAGAGCCAGGCGCAACTCGATGCGGTCGGGCACCTTGTAGCTGGACGCCAAATCGCGGCAATGGCTGATCAGCATCCCGGCGGTGACGCTGCTGCCGACTCGTGCGACTACGAACGCGACGATCGCCTCTCCGCGCTCGGCGGCCGATGCCCCGACGACGGCAGCCTGCGCGACGTCGGGGTGCTGCAAAAGGATGCTCTCGACTTCCGCCGGCGATACATTGATGCCGGCACGCTTGATGATATCGGCGTCGCGCCCGGCGAAGTGGAAACATCCCTCCGCATCGAGATGGGCCAGATCGCCAGTTCGGAAATAACCGTCGGCGGTAAAAGCTGCGGCGTTGTGCTCGTAACTGCCACCGCAATAGCCCGGAGTGACATAGCCGGTGACCTCAACCGCGCCATCTTCGCCGGCCGGCAACTCCCGGCCGGTCTCCGGGTCGGTAATGCGCACATGCACGCCCGGCAGTGGCGGCCCCTGCCCCGCCATGCGTCGATCCAGCCGCCACTCGCATGGCGTAACGCAGCAATTGCCGTAGACTTCGGTCGAGCCGTAGATATTGCAGATTGCAGCGATGCCAAGCCGTTCGGCGGCGATCTGCACCTCCTCGGGAGCGCCGATCATCAACCCTGTGCGCAAGCTGACAACGCGCTCGCGACGGAACTCGGGGCAGCGCAGTACCGCTCCGGTGATACTCGGCAGCGTATAGGCGACGGTGCAGCGGTGGCCTTCGACCAGCGCGATCCATTCCGCCGGCTCGAACCGCTCCTGCAAGACCAGCGCGGCGCCATGCGTGAGGGTTGCCGGCAGCGCATTGCACGCGCCGTACGCCCAAAACAGCGGCGGCGCCAGGATAACCCGGTCATCCGGGGTCAGCTGCATACGCTCGCCGATATTGAAACCGTTTTCGATCAGCGCGTAATGCTGCAGCCGCACCGCTTTCGGCCGGGAGCTCGACCCTGAGGTGTAGAGGATTACGACATCATCGGCGGCACTGGCGCCCTCGCCGGGCGGCAAAGGATTGAGCGGCGCGGCGGCCGCACGGAAGGCATCGTACGCCACCCAGCCCGCCGGCAGTGCCGCGGCGCCCAGCATCACCACCAGCCGCAATTGCGGAGCCTGCGGCAAGGCGCCGGCAATGGCATCGGCGAAGTTTTGCCCACCAAAGCTGCTCATCGCGAGCAACGCGGTGACGCCTGAATCCGCCAGCAGATAGGCCAGTTCGGCCGGCTTTGACCAGGTGCTGAACGGTACCGCCGTGGCGCCCGCAGCGGCCGCACCAAAACACGCCTCCAACCATTCCAGCCGGTTACTGATCAGGATGCCGACCCGGTCGCCGCGTCCAATGTCATGCATCCTGAGCGCCGCGCCGATGCGGGCAGCCCCATCGGCCAACGCCGTATACGTGACATGGCGTTCGCCGACGATGACGACGGGGCGGTCCGGGTAGCGCACCGCCTGCTCGCAAAGCAGCGCGGATATTGTGCGGCTGAACGGCGACACCATGTTATGCTATCTTACATTTCTCATCGGCGGATGGTGACAACGTGTCTATGTACGCTGAACGGCCCATCGACCGGCGTGTAACCCCACATTACGACCGGGGACCGGGCTCTCCAATCCGGCTGCTGCTCAATGTAGCGTGGCTGATCTGTGGCGGAGCCATGGCCGGGATCGGCTGGCTCATCGCGGCCGCGATCATGGCGGTGACGATTATCGGGTTGCCCTGGGCGTTCGCCGCATTCCGCATCGCGATGTACAGCTTTCTGCCGTTTGGCCAGGAGATCCGCCATCGTCCCGGTGCTGGCGTTCTCAGCACCCTGGGGAACATCATCTGGTTTGTGCTTGCCGGGTGGTGGCTGGCGATCGGGCACCTGATCCTCGCGGGCGGCCTCGCGCTGACGATTATCGGCCTGCCGTTCGCCTGGGCCCACCTGAAGCTCGCCGGGGCGAGCCTGTTTCCGGTCGGCAAGGAAGTGGTTACCCGGATATGACGCCGGCTCGCGAGGCGCCGGCGAGCTCTGCCAAACGCGGCGCTAGGCGGCTTCCGCCTCGTCATCATCGGTCTGCACGGGCCCCGAATCCTGCCCCTTGGCGTCGGGGTCGCGGTCGACCAGTTCGATGATTGCCATCGCGGCGTTGTCGCCATGACGAAAGCCCGCTTTGAGGATGCGAGTATAACCACCCGGCCGGGAGCCATAGCGCTCAGCCAGGGTCGTCAGCAACTTGTCTGCCAGTGCCTTGTCTTGCAGACGGGCAATCGCCTGCCGCCGTGCGTGCAATCCGCCGCGCTTGCCGAGCGTGATCAGCCGCTCGACAATCGGCCGCAGGTCCTTGGCTTTAGGCAACGTCGTACGGATCTGCTCGTGCTTGATCAACGACGCGGCAAGGTTCTCGAACATCGCCTGGCGATGCGCTGACGTGCGGCTGAAACCGCGATGGCTCATTCTGTGGCGCATGATTTCTTTCCGCCGCTTCTCGCTATCCCAACAAGGCCATGCCCAAAAAGGGGCTGCTTAAAAACGCGAGCCGCTTAATACGGCTCGTCGATCCGTTTTGCCAGTTCCTCGATATTCTCGGGTGGCCAGTTGGGGATTTCCATACCGAGGTGCAGTCCCATATTGGCCAGCACCTCCTTAATCTCATTCAGCGACTTGCGGCCAAAATTGGGGGTCCGCAGCATCTCCGCCTCGGTCTTCTGCACGAGGTCGCCGATGTAGACAATATTGTCGTTCTTCAGGCAGTTGGCCGAACGCACCGACAATTCGAGTTCGTCGACCTTGCGCAGCAGATTCTTGTTGATCAGGGGCTCGCCGGAGATCTCCTTCTCGACGGCATGCCGCGGCTCCTCGAAATTGATGAAGAGCTGCAGTTGGTCTTGCAGAATACGGGCGGCCAGCGCCACCGCGTCTTCCGGGGTCACGGCACCGTTGGTTTCGACCTGCATCGCCAGCCGGTCATAATCGGTGACCTGACCGACGCGGGTGTTTTCGACGCGATACGAGACCTTGCGCACCGGGCTGAACAGCGCATCGACCGGGATGAGACCGATCGGCGCGTCTTCCGGCCGGTTCTGAGTAGCGGCAACATAGCCTTTGCCGCCCTCCACGGTCAGTTCCATTGAGACCCGCGCGCCGTTGTCGAGCGTGCAGATCACCAGATCCGGGTTCAGCACCTCGATGTCGTGGCCGGTCTCGATCTGGCGAGCGCGCACCTCGCCCGGCCCGCTGGCGCGCAGGCGGATGCGCTTCGGCCCCTCGCCATGCATGCGTAAGCCGATATTCTTGACGTTCAGCACGATGTCAGTGATGTCCTCGAGCACGCCGGGAAGCGAGGAGAACTCGTGCAACACGCCCTCGATCTGGATCGAGGTGACAGCGGCGCCTTGCAACGAGGACAGCAGGACGCGACGCAAGGCATTACCAAGGGTCAGCCCAAAACCGCGTTCGAGCGGCTCGGCGACCACGGTTGCACTGCGCTTCGGGTCGCCACCAGGCTCCACCGAAAGCTGCTTTGGTTTAATCAGGGTTTGCCAATTCTTCTGAAGCACGACGACCTCAAGTCGTTAAAGTCGCGGAAACGATTCCGCAGAATTCATCCAGCCAATGACCGGCCGGGTCTATAACGGCCAAAGCCGCCGACACGCGGTCGGCGGCATGACGCGGCAGCGTCTCAGACGCGGCGGCGCTTCGGCGGACGACAACCGTTATGCGGGATCGGCGTCACGTCACGGATCGAGGTAATCGCGAAGCCAACCGCCTGCAACGCGCGCAATGCGCTTTCACGTCCCGAGCCCGGCCCCTTCACCTCGATATCCAGGGTGCGCATACCGTGTTCCATGGCCTTGCGCCCGGCATCCTCAGCGGCAACCTGCGCCGCGTAGGGCGTCGATTTGCGCGAGCCCTTAAAGCCCTGGCTGCCCGACGACGACCAGGCAATCGCGTTGCCCTGAGCATCGGTGATCGTGATCATCGTATTATTGAACGACGCGTTCACATGCGCCGTACCCGAAGTGATGTTCTTGCGCTCGCGCCGCCGAAGGCGCGGTGCTGCCGTGCTTTTCGCCATGTAAATCGTCCGCCTTTACGCTCGATCAGACCGTCCGGAGAGTCCCGTCGAAGCGTGCTATTTCTTTTTGCCTGCGATAGGACGCGCCGGGCCTTTGCGGGTTCGGGCGTTGGTATGAGTGCGCTGGCCCCGGACCGGCAGGCCCTTGCGGTGCCGCAGCCCGCGGTAGCTGCCGAGATCCATCAGCCGCTTTATATTCATTGCCACCTGACGGCGCAGATCGCCTTCAACCGTATGTTCACGGTCGACCAGTTCGCGCACGCGGAGCACCTCGTCATCGGTCATGTCGGCGGCCCGCCGCTCCAGCGGAATACCAACCTTCTCGCAGATATTCTCTGCCGTGCTGCGGCCGATGCCATGGATGTAGGTCAGGGCGATCGGGACACGTTTTTGATTCGGGATGTTGACGCCAGCAATACGCGCCACGGGCGCATCTCCTTGGAATATCGGGAATGGGCGGTCACCGCCGCCGAACAAGCGCGGGATTATACCGTCAAATCCCGCTGCGTCAACGATACGCACCCAGGGAAACGTGCCCGGACGCGCGGCGAACTAACGCGCCAGAACGGCCTCGATTTGCCGCGTGACCTCATCGATATCGGCCATCCCGTCGATCGAGGTCAGAACTCCACTGTCTTTGTAATAAGGTAGTATCGGCGCGGTCTGATTGCGATAGGCGGCAAAGCGGGTTGCTACCGACTCCGGGCGGTCATCGGCGCGATAGATAAGATTGGTGCTGCCACAGATGTCGCAGACACCCTCGACCTTGGGGCGATTATAGCGCTCGTGATAGCTGGCCCCGCAGGCGCCGCAGCTGAAGCGACCGCCCAGCCGATCGACCAGCGCGGCTTCGTCGACCTCCATCAGCACCACATGGTCGAGTTTCTGACCGCGCGCTTTCAGCATCGCGTCGAGCGCCTCAGCCTGGGGGACGGTGCGCGGAAAGCCGTCGAGGATAAAACCACTGGCGCAATCGGGTTGGCCGATGCGGCTTTCGATCATCTCGATCAACACCGCATCGGGCACGAGATGGCCAGCTTCCATAATGCCTTTGACGCGCTGTCCCAGCGGGTTGCCGGAGGCCACCGCCGCGCGCAGCATGTCGCCGGTTGCGAGCTGAACGAGGCCGTGCGCCTGTTCCAGCCGCTTCGCCTGGGTTCCTTTGCCGGCGCCCGGCGGACCCAACAGGATAAGGTTCATCTGACGTGCCTTGAGCGTGGGCGAGTTCAGCGGCGGCCGCGTAATCGCGACTTCTTGATCAGCCCCTCATATTGATGCGCGAGGAGATGCGAATGAATCTGCGCCACGGTGTCCATTGTAACACTGACCACGATCAGCAGACTGGTGCCGCCGAAATAGAACGGCACGGAATATTCCGAGATCAGCAGTTCCGGCAAGATGCAGACGGCCGAGAGGTAGATCGCTCCGAGCACGGTGATGCGGGTCAGCACATAGTCGAGATAGTCGGCGGTATTTTTGCCAGGCCGGATACCGGGGATGAACCCGCCATATTTACGCAGATTGTCGGCAGTTTCGGCCGGATTAAAGACGATCGCGGTGTAGAAGAACGAGAAAAACACGATCATGCCGACATAGAGCGCCATGTAGAGCGGCTTGCCGTGCGCCAGGTAGGCCGTGACCGTACCGAGCCAGCCTGCATTCGGGTTGCTACTCTCGAACGTTGCGACAGTCGTCGGCAACAACAGCAGCGATGACGCAAAGATTGGCGGGATAACGCCCGAGGTGTTGAGCTTCAGGGGCAGGTGCGAGGCCTCGCCGCCATACATGCGGTTGCCCTGCTGGCGTTTGGGATATTGCACCAGGATGCGCCGCTGTGCCCGCTCCATGAACACGATAACCATTACGACGACGACCGACATCAGCAGCAGGATAATGATGAAGATCGGCGATAACGCGCCGGTGCGGCTAAGTTCGAGCGTTGAGGCCAATGCATGCGGCAGATTGGCGACGATGCCGGCCATGATGATCAGCGAAATGCCGTTACCGATACCGCGCGCGGTGATCTGCTCTCCCAGCCACATCAGAAACACGGTGCCGCTGGTCAGCGTGATGACCGTGGCAATGCGGAAGAACAACCCGGGGTCGAGCACCGCCGACTGCACGCCCGAACGCATCTGCTCAAGCCCCACCGCGATACCGTAAGCCTGCACCGCCGCCAGCACCACGGTGCCATAGCGGGTGTATTGATTGAGCTTTTTGCGGCCGCTCTCGCCCTCTTTCTTCAGCGTTTCGAGCTGCGGCGATACTGCAGTGAGCAGCTGGATGATAATCGAGGCCGAAATATACGGCATGATATTGAGCGCAAAGATCGTCATGCGCCCGAGCGCGCCGCCCGAGAACATGTCGAACATGCCGAGGATGCCGCCGGCATTGTGCTGAAAAATTTCGTGCAGAATGCCCGGGTCGATACCGGGAATCGGGATGTAAGTTCCGAGCCGGTAGACCACCAAGGCTCCAAGAGTGAACCAGATGCGGTTCTTGAGTTCGGTCGCCTTGGAGAACGCGCCGAAATTAATACTGGCAGCGAGTTGTTCGGCGGCTGACGCCATTCTAACCCATCCTCACTCGGTGGCGGGCGCGCTTATACGCGCCGGCGGCAGCGCCCGCACCTTCACTCGTATCGTCAGGAAGCCGCGGCTTCAGGCGCGACGCCGCCCTTGACGATAACCTTGCCGCCGGCCGCCTCGACTGCAGCGACCGCACTTTTCGAAGCACCGGTAACCTCAATCGTCAACGCGGCGTTCAGCTTGCCCTTAGCCAGCAGCCGCACCCCATCGCCCGCCCGCCGCAGGATCCCCGCCGCGACGATTCGGGCAGCATCGACCGTGCCCTCGGCGCTGAGCTTGCCAGCATCGACCGCCCGCTGCAGGCGCCCCAGATTGACCACCTTGTAGTCCTTCTGGAAGATGCTGTTGTTAAAGCCGCGTTTCGGCAGGCGGCGATGCAACGGCGTCTGCCCGCCTTCAAACCCGTTAATCGCCACGCCGCTGCGCGCGGTCTGGCCCTTGCCGCCACGACCCGAAGCCTTGCCCTTGCCCGAGCCGATACCGCGGCCGACACGCTTGGCGCGGTAATGCGAGCCCGGATTGTCTCTGATCTCGTTCAGCTTCATCGCTTCGTATCCATTCCCAACCCGCCCCCGCGACGCGGGGTACCAGGGCATAGCGGCGTGCAGTAGCCCCTGGGTTCCCACCTCAGCGGGAATGACGGATCTTAAATCTGCCTAGGCCTCGCCGACGACGCGAACCAGATGTTTCACCTTGTTGATCATCCCGCGCACCGCGGGCGTATCCTCAAGCGTGCGCTCGCGGTGGCGCTTGTTGAGGCCGAGGCCCTTGAGCGTCGCCTCCTGATCGGAGCGGCGCCCAATCGGGCTGCCGGTCTGCACCACCCGCACGGTCTTTTTGATGTCGTTTGTCTCCGGCATCACGCCTGACCCTGCATTTCGGCTTCGCGGCGCCCGAGCACCTCGGCCACCTTCTTGCCGCGCCGGGCGGCCACCGCGCGTGGGCTCGTGACGTGGCTCAGCGCCGCGAACGTCGCCTTGATCATGTTGTGAGGGTTCGAGCTGCCGACCGACTTGGCGACGATGTCCTGAACGCCCAGCGCCTCGAAGATCGCGCGCATCGGGCCGCCCGCGATGATGCCCGTCCCGGGCTTCGCCGCCCGCACGATGACCTTGCCGGCGCCATAGCTGTCATGGATGTCGTGGTGCAATGTGCGGCCTTCACGCAACGGCACCCGGATCATGCTGCGACGCGCCTGTTCCGTCGCCTTGCGGATCGCCTCCGGCACCTCGCGCGCCTTGCCCGCGCCATAGCCGACCCGCCCCTTGCGGTCGCCGACAATGACCAGCGCGGCAAAGCCAAAGCGCCGCCCACCCTTCACGACCTTGGCAACCCGGTTAATCCCGACCAGCTTTTCAGCGAAATCGCTTTCTTCGCGATCGCGTTGCGGGCCTTCGCCATCGCGGCGGCGACGGCGGTCGCCGCCTTCACCCTGGTTGCGTGTCCCGCCGGTTCCTTGCGTACGTGCCATTACCGGCTCCTCTAAAAGTCCAGGCCGCCCTCGCGGGCGGCATCGGCCAGCGCCTTGACGCGGCCGTGATAGAGATAGGCGCCGCGATCAAACACAACCCGCTCGATCCCCGCTGCCTTGGCGCGCTCCGCGATCAGCTTGCCAACCGCCGACGCAGCTGCCCTATCGGCGCCGGTTTTCAGGTCGCCCCTGATGCCGGCGTCGAGGGTTGAAGCCGCAGCCAGCGTGTGACCGGCCTTATCGTCGATGATCTGGGCATAGATGTGGCGTGACGAGCGGAACACCGAAAGCCGGGGACGCCCTTGAGACGCCTGGCGCAGTTTGAAGCGGGTGCGCTCGCGCCGCCGCCGGAACAGCGTGTCGGGTTGATTGGACATGGCTACTTCTTCTTGCCTTCCTTGCGCCGGATGGTCTCGTCGGCGTACTTGATTCCCTTGCCCTTATACGGCTCCGGCGGCCGGAATGCCCGGATTTCCGCGGCAATCTGCCCGACCCGCTGGCGGTCGGCGCCGGTAATCGCGATCGCGGTCGGCCGCTCGCAGGCGATCTTCACGTCGCTCGGGATTGGGTAGACGATATCGTGGCTGTATCCAAGTTGCAGGTTCAAATTGCTGCCCTGCACCGCGGCGCGATACCCGACACCGTTGATCTCAAGGTTGCGGGTGAACCCGGTGGATACGCCGATCACCATATTATTGACCAGCGCCCGCGTCGTGCCCCACATCGCTCGCGCGCGGGTCGACTCGTCCTTCGGCGCAATCGTGACGGAGCCATCGGCGATTGTTGCGTCGACTTCGTTGCTGACAACGAGGCTTAACGTGCCGTTGCGGCCCTTCGCCGTCAGGGTCTGCCCCGCCATATCAATCTGCACGCCCTGCGGAATTTCCACCGGGTTCTTACCAATCCGCGACATCGGATTTCCCTCAATACTCTGGCGATATGCCGGGCCTAAAACACCCGGCAGAGCACCTCGCCGCCAACATTAGCGGCACGGGCTTCGTTATCGGACATGACACCGCGCGGCGTCGACAGGATCGAAATCCCGAGCCCGTTATAGACGCGCGGCAGATCGACCAGTTTTGAATAGACGCGCCGCCCCGGCTTGGACACCCGGGCGATCTCCTTGATGACCGGCTCGCCGTCAACGTATTTGAGCTCGATCTTGAGCTCAGAAATACCCGGCCGCACCTGCTCATGGGTGAAACCGCGGATGTAGCCCTCGCGCCGCAAGACTTCGAGCACATTGGCTCGAAACCCCGACGCGGGCGCCGCGACCACGGCCTGGCGCGCGCGCTGGCCATTGCGGATGCGGGTCAGCATATCGCCGAGAGGATCGCTCATCGACATGGCAGCTCTCCTCTACCAGCTCGACTTGAGCACGCCAGGGATCTGCCCGGCGGACGACAATTCGCGCATCGCAATCCGCGACAGCTTGAATTTGCGATAGTACCCGCGCGGCCGGCCCGTTAGCAGACAGCGGTTGCGCACGCGCGTCGCCGAGCTGTTGCGCGGCAGTTCCGCCAGTTTCAGCTGCGCCGCAAAGCGCTCCTCGGGTTCCGCATCGCGATCGCGCGCGGTCGCCTTCAGACGCTGGCGGCGCGGGTCAACCTGCTTCGCCAGCTTGGCGCGTCGGTTGTTCTTCTCAATCGAACTCTTCTTGGCCATCGGAAAATCTGCTCCGCCGGTCGCTTAACTGCTGAAAGGCATGTCGAAGCCTTTGAGCAAAGCGCGGGCTTCATCATCGGTCTTTGCGGTCGTGACGATCACGATATCCATGCCGCGAACGGTATCGACCCGGTCGTAATCGATCTCGGGAAACACCAGCTGCTCCTTGAGGCCGAGCGCGTAATTGCCGCGGCCGTCAAAGCTCTTCGTCGACACGCCGCGAAAATCGCGAACGCGCGGCAGGGCAACCGTGATCAGCCGGTCGAGAAACTCGTACATGCGGTCGCGGCGCAATGTAACCTTGCAGCCGATCGGCATGTTCTCGCGCAGTTTGAACGTCGCAATCGACTTGCGGGCTCGCGTCACGACCGGATGCTGGCCGGTGATCGCGGTCAGATTGGCGACTGCCGCGTCCATCTTCTTGCCGTCCTGCACCGCCTCGCCGACGCCCATGTTGACGACAATCTTTTCGAGACGCGGCACCTGCATGGGGTTCTTGTAACCGAACTCCTGCATCAGCGACGTGCGGACCTTCGTGTTATATTGTTCGGATAAGCGGGTCATGCCGGCATTCTCACTTGTCGATCACTTCGCCCGATGCGCGGGCGACGCGAACCTTGCGGCCGCCCTCGAGGGTTTTGTAGCCAATGCGGGTCGCCTTGCGGCTCTTCGGGTCTACATGGGCGACATTCGACACGTGGATCGTCAATTCCTTGTCGACAATGCCGCCGGGGTTCCCGAAGCTCTGCTTGGTATGCCGCTTGGCCATGTGCACGCCCTGCACGATGACGCGGTTCTCGGTAGGGTCGACACGCAGGACTTCACCCGTACGGCCTTTATCGCGGCCGGTGATGACGATGACCTGGTCGCCCTTCTTGATCTTCAGCTTGGGCATGGCGCTACAGAACCTCGGGAGCCAACGAGGCGATCTTGAGGAATTTGCGGGCGCGCAGCTCGCGCGTCACCGGGCCGAACACGCGAGTACCGATCGGCTCGCCCTGGCGGTTGATCAGCACCGCAGCGTTGCGATCGAAGCGGATCGCGCTGCCGTCGATGCGGCGGATTTCCTTGGCAGTGCGCACGATGACGGCGCGATGTACATCGCCCTTTTTGACACGACCACGCGGTATCGCCTCTTTGACCGAGACAATAATCACATCGCCGACCGCGGCAAATCTGCGCTTCGACCCGCCAAGCACCTTGATGCACTGCACCCGACGCGCGCCGGAATTATCGGCGACATCGAGGTTGGTTTGCATCTGAATCATGCGGCATCTCCCACGTCAGCGGTCACCGCTTCAGGCACCGTGTCACCGGGCTTATGCGTCCGCCTCCCGGGCGCCGCATCGGCCGGCCCCTCGACCACGATCCAGCTCTTGCGCTTCGATAGCGGGCGGCATTCCTCGATCCGCACCACATCGCCGGCGCGGTAGCGGTTCTCTTCGTCATGCGCCGCATACTTTTTTGAGCGCGATACATATTTCTTATAGACCGGATGCATGACGCGGCGTTCGACGCGCACGACCACGGTCTTGTTGCACGCGTCGCTGACGACGGTGCCGCTAAGAATGCGCTTTGGCATCGTTCAGGTCCCTTGCGCCGCTGTCTTGCGGCGCCGTTCATGCAGGATGGTCTTGATGCGGGCGATTTCGCGCCGCGCGTGACGCACCCGCGTCGTGTTCTCCAGCTGTCCGCTGGCCCGCTGGAACCGCAAGTTGAACAATTCCTTGCCCAAATTGTGGAGCTGATCGTTCAGCTCGTCCTCGGTCCGGGCGCGGACATCGGACGCGCTCACGCCACCCTTCATGCCGACACCTCTTCGCCTGGACGCGTCACGAACTTTGTCGTGATCGGCAATTTCGCGGCGGCAAGCTCGAAGGCCTCGCGCGCCACATCAGGCGCCACGCCGTCGAGCTCGAACATGATGCGGCCCGGCTTGACCCGGCAGATCCAGTATTCCGGCGATCCCTTGCCGCTGCCCATGCGGACCTCGGCCGGCTTGGTCGACACCGGTACATCGGGGAAGATGCGGATCCAGACACGCCCGACACGCCGGATGTACCGTGTAATCGTGCGCCGAGATGCCTCGATCTGGCGCGCCGTGATCCGCCCCGGCTCCATCGCCTTCAAGCCATACGCGCCAAAGTTCAACGTTGTCCCGCCCTTCGCGACACCATGAACCCGGCCCTTATGGGCTTTGCGGTATTTTGTACGTTTTGGTGAAAGCATCTGCCTTATGCCCTATCGCGGTCGCGATCCCGGTTGCGGTCAGGGCGGTCGCGGTCCCGTTCGCCTGGACCGCCGCCCGCCTGCTGTTCATTGATGCGCTTGTCCTGCGCCATTGGATCGTGCGCCAGAATCTCGCCCTTGAAGACCCACACCTTGACGCCGCAGATCCCGTAGGTGGTCCGTGCCGTGCCGTAACCAAAATCAACATCGGCCCGCAATGTGTGGAGCGGCACACGGCCCTCGCGATACCACTCCATGCGCGCAATCTCAGCGCCGCCGAGCCGGCCCGAACAATTAATACGGATGCCTTGCGCACCGAAGCGCATCGCCGATTGCACCGCCCGCTTCATCGCACGGCGAAACGCAACACGGCGTTCCAGCTGCTGCGCGATGCTGTCGGCGATCAGCTTGGCCTCGATCTCAGGCTTGCGGATTTCGACGATGTTGAGGCTGACCTCGCTCTTGGTGACCTTGGCGATGTCGTTGCGCAATTTATCGATATCGGCGCCCTTCTTGCCGATGATCACGCCGGGCCGGGCCGAGTGCAGTGTAATGCGGGTTCGCCGGGCGGCGCGCTCGATCAGCACACGCGACACCGCCGCCTGCCCCAGGCGGCCGCCGAGAAACTTGCGCAATTTCAGGTCATCGTGCAGCTGATCGCCGTAACCCTTGCGCGAAAACCAGCGCGAGTCCCACGTGCGATTGATGCCGAGCCGCAGCCCGATCGGATTTACCTTTTGCCCCATCAGGCGTTCTCCCCAGCATCTTCGGCGCGTTCGCGAACGATCACGGTCAGATGCGAAAACGGCTTTTCAATCCGAGCCGAACGACCGCGGCCACGTGTGTGAAAGCGCTTCATCACAAAGGCCCG
>JAFAYW010000206.1 GCA_019240125.1 Alphaproteobacteria bacterium | reverse complement strand
CCATTGCAAGACACGCAGCGAGCGGAATTGTTGCGCATCCTCCAGGCGGTGACGTTTCCGACACCTGACACGGTGGCGCTTGCGGGCGGCACGGTTGTCGACCCACGGGCTGCCGAACAGATCCCAGGCTCGACTGCGCCCGCAAGTTCGACCGTCGTGCAATTGCAGCAGCTCTTCTACGAATCCTGTTACTGCCGCCGCTTCGGCGGCGCTCCTTCCGCGTTCCGCGGCGTGCAGGCGCCAGACAGCAGCTTTATCGAGACACTTGCCGCGGCGAATACCAGCAGAGAACACTGGGATGTGGGCTGGCGGCTGCAGCAGCTGCTGCCGAGCGGCCAGATCGTGGCTGGTAAGGGCGCACTGACGCGCATGGTTTGGCCCGGCGAGTTTCTTAGTCACGGTCCGCCGGGTATGCCGTCAGGTCCGGGCACTGAGATCAGTCTGTTCGTGGCCAAAGAGTCGCGGACGATCCAGCCTGGCTTCTACTACGTATTCGGCGAGGCGCTCGCTGATCAGGAGGAAGAGCTCGGGCCGGTGCGCCTGTACTGGAATATTACGGCTCCAGGTGCGGCCCCATTGGTTGCGGGCATTACCGCGGTGCTCAACCGCTTTGCGATCCCGTTCCGCTTCAAGTGTCTGTCCGTTCCCGAGTGGTTCGACCGCGCCGACGCGGCCGTCCTGTATATTGCCAAGCGGCACTATCGCGTCGCCGCGCTGCTGTTGGCGGATGTACACCGGGCGGTAGTTCAGTCGCTCAAAGCCGCCACGCCGCTATTCACCAAACCCTTGGCGGATGGTCTCGGGTTGGCGGAAGACCCGATGACCGGCGAGAGTTTTGGCATGAACCGTTGCCGCCTGCTGGCCGCAGCCGTGTGCAACGCACATGCGCGCGGGCTCGATACCCCCGAGGCGCGCTTGAGCGAGGTCACCGCCGCTTTTGCCGCCGCCGGTCTTTCGCTCGAACGCCCCTACCTGAACGGCGGCTCGGCCGACGCCTACGCGTTATAGGACCGGGCAACCCATGACGACACCACACGACGAGGCTTTTCTGGAGGCCGCGGCGTCGCTCGGGCGCCGTTTGTGCCGCGATGCGCTATGGGCCGGCGATCGCTGCAACTGGCTCGGCGACGCGGTTGAGCCCGTCGGTGGAGCGATGAGAGTGGTGCACCGTGCCCTCGGGCCCGATCTTTACGGCGGTACCAGCGGTGTCGCGCTGTTTCTTGCCGTCCTGCACCGACTGACCGGCGAGGCGCCATTCAGGGTCACGGCTGAAGGCGCGATTGCGCAGGCGCTCTCGCGGGCGGAGGATATTCCTCCCGCAGCGCGTATTGCGTTCTACTCCGGCTGGACTGGCATCGCCTACGTGCTCGCCACGGTCGGTGCAGCGTTCGAGCGCATGGAACTGGTCGAGCGGGCATACGCCTTGATTGCGAGCGCAGCGCGTACGGCCGGGCCCGAGGTCGAGTTCGATGTCATGGTCGGCGCCGCCGGCGCGATCCCGGCTTTGATCAGCCTGCAGTCGCATGAGCGGCCGGATGACCTGATCGCCCTCGCGACCCGGCTCGGCGAGCATCTTGTGGCGAACGCGCGAAAAAGCGACGTCGGCTGGTCATGGAAGACACTCGAGGGGCAGACCGAACGCGATGCGACGGGGTTCTCGCATGGGGCGGCGGGGATCGCCTGGTCCTTGCTTGAGTTGTTCGCGGCCACCGGCAGCGATCGGTTTCGTGAGGGCGCCGAGTGCGGCTTCGCTTACGAGCGGCAATGGCTGAACAAGGCGAACGAAAATTGGCCCGACTTTCGTTTGATGCCGTCTGCCTCCTCGGACAGCGGCACGCTTGGTTATTCCGCGGCCTGGTGCCACGGAGCACCTGGTATCGGCCTCTCACGCTTGCGCGCCTATGAGCTCCTTGGCGGCGAAGTGATGCGGCAGGAGGCGGAAATGGCGATTCGCACGACCACACGGTCGCTGAATTCTGAGGCCGGGCTGCGGCAGGGAGATTTCTGCCTGTGTCATGGCCGCGGCGGCAATGCCGAATTACTTATCTACGCCGCCGATGCTCTGGGCGACGATGCTGCGCGCGCCGGCGCCGAAGCGGTCGGCCGCCAGGGCATCGAGATCTTTGGCCGCAAAAACCTGCCGTGGCCGTGTGGCGTGCCGGATGGCGGGGAGACGCCTAACCTCATGCTCGGTCTTGCAGGTATCGGGTACTTCTATCTCCGCCTTTACGATCCCGCGAACGTCCCTTCCGTGCTGATCATCCGGCCGCCCGATGATCGGCGTTGGACAGATTGAGGTGCGAAACGGAATTGCAATCAGGCTTGCGCTGTCCGCTCCAATCGGGCGGGCCCGGATAAAGCACAATGCAATGCATCAAGCTCTGCCTTTACCGGTTTATGCGAGTGCTGGAGCCTGCTCCGAGGCTTAAACAGCGTCTGCCCGATAACGCCACTTTGCCGTTCCGTCATCGATCCAACCACACATCCTCCATTCGCCAGCCATTGTACTGGCTGTTGACCATCACGGTCAGGCCCTGCAGCTGCGGCTGCATGCAGGTGCCCAGACGCGTGTGGTAGATGATCGGGCGCGCCCCATCCTCCTGTAATTTCCGGTCAATCTCCCATACCAGCTTTCGGCGCTTCTCCGGTTCGGTGGTGGTCGATTGCGCGACAAACAGCGCCTCCAGTTCCTTGTTGCAGTAGCCGGTGTAGTTGCGCTCCGAGCCGCAACCGTAATTTTCAAAGAATTGCTGGTCGGGATCATCGACCCCGTTGCCGGTATTGTTGATACCGATCTGGAAATCCTTGCGGGCAAGCTTTGGAAACCAGTTGGCGGTCTCGACCGTGTCCAGTTCCGCATCGATCCAGATCGCCTTCAACTGGTCGATCAGAACCACGGCGGGGTCGCGGTAGGTCGGAATATTGCGGACGGCGATCTTGATCGCGAGGTGCTTGTCCGGTCCGTAGCCCGATCGCGCCATGATCTCGCGCGCCGCCGCCCGGTTCTTCGCGATGTCGGGGTCATAGCCCGGCAGCCCCGCGAGCACATCGGCCGGCACGCCCCAGACCCCGGACGGGAGGGGTTCCATCGCGGCCCCGATATCGCCCTGTCCTTGCGCCAATATGTCGATAAAACTCTTGCGATCGAGGGCCAATGCCAGGGCGCGGCGCAGATCGCTGTTGTTGAAGGGCGGAGCTTCGCGATTGACCAGCAGATTGGTGCTGGAATTGGCCGGAACGAGCTCGCAGCGCGCTCGGGGCACCTGCTGTTTGACATCATTCAGCAAAGGCGCGGTCACTTCGTAGGGGAAGGTCAGGTCGAACTGCCCCGCGGCAAACGCGAGCATCGCCGTCGCCCGGTTCGGCACAATCGTATACTCAATGCCGTCGAGATAGGGTCGGCCCGGCTTCCAGTAATCGGGATTGCGTGCCAGCCTTATGAATTCGTTCGGTCGAAATTCAGCGAACTTGAACGGGCCCGTGCCGATCGGATGCTGACGCATCTGCGCCGCCGGGACATGGCAAGGATAGACCGGCGCCAAGCCGGAGGCCAGCAGCGCCAGCAGCGCCGGCTGCGGCCGCGTCAGCACGAAAGTGACCCGGCTCGGCGTGTCGACGACGATTTCCGCGATATTGCTCCACCATGTCTTGCGCGGATTGGCGCGGAGCCGGTCGGCCGAATGGCCGGTCAACAGGTCCCAGGTGCATTTGACATCGGCCGCGGTAAACGGCTTGCCATCGTGCCATTGCACATGCTCGCGCAATTTGAAGACCAGCCGGGTGCCGTCTTCGTTCCATGACCAGCTCTCGGCGAGATCAGGCCGGATCGTGTCGGTGCTGTTTTGCGCCATGTGCTGATCGTACAAAACCAGATTGTTGAACACGGCCATCATCGGGATCGAGACTGAATTCGTCCCTTCCTCGTGGATCGACATGCTGGAGGAGCTGTCGCGATGATAGACCCGCAGGATGCCGCCCGATTTCTGCGCCAGCGCGCCGCCCGCGACCATCCAGCTTGCAGCCAGTGCCATTGCCAACAATGCTCGTAAACGCATGTGATGATGTCCGAACTCGCGCTCAGCTGGCTTGGCCCGCGGCGCCTGCTGGCTCCCCTCATTCCCACAGTAGCATTGCGGCGATCGCGTACCCGCCTCTTCGCCAAATGCAGAGCGATGCACCCACGACATGCCGCATCGAACATTCAACTTGCTGATTACCGCCTGTTGCCGCACGCCGCGCTGAAGCTGGCCCGCGGGCCATACCGCCTCTGGATCACTCGCGATTAGCGGATTACGCTGTCGATAATCCGCGAAGAGACAACAGGAGGAAACATCATGCCATTCTACGAAAAGGGCACTGCCCGCATTTATTACGAGGAAGCCGGGTCCGGATTTCCGCTGCTGGTGATCCCAGGGGGCGGCCTGAACTCGACGGTCGCGGGGCTGAAGACGCATCCGTTTAATCCCTTCGACGAATTCGCGAGCGAATTTCGCGTCATCGCCGCCGATCTGCGGAATGCCAAGGGTGGTCAGTCGAGCGGGCCGCTGGAGACTGGCCGGGCATGGGACGCCTATACGGATGACCATCTCGGCCTGATGGATCATCTGGGCATCCGACAGTTCATGGTAATGGGGTTCTGCATCGGCGGACCCTTTATCTGGAACCTGCTGAAACGGGCCGGCGACCGCGTTGTCGCGGCGGTGCCGATGCAGCCGAGCGGCTATCGCCATGAAATGCCGGAGCTCTCTTACAAGAACAATATGAAGGGCTGGGGTCCGGAGCTGTGCGAACGGCGCCCCGACATCACCATGGCTCAGGTCGATGCGTTCCTGACCAACATGTACCGCGGCGACCGCGCCGATTTTGTCTACACGGTGACGCGTGATTTTGTGCGCCAATGCCAGACGCCGATCCTGGTGATGCCGGATGACGTGGCCGGCCACCCCTATGTCGTCGCGATGGAGAGCGCCTATCTCGCGCCAAACGCCCAGGTGACCCTATACCCCTGGAAGGCGAACCCCAGGCAGACCCAGATCGCGCTTCGCCACGTCCGCGGCTTCCTCCGGGACAACCGACCGGCCGTGGCGGCGCAGCCGCTCGCTTCCGCCGCGCAGTAGCGCGCGCCGCGGCGGCAATAGCCCGCTCGAACAAAGGCGTCGCTGGCCGGGCCTCGGGGTCGCGCTCTATGCGTCCGGCGCATCCATTGCAGGCAGCCAAGCGGTCGGCGACGCCGCCGAATTAGGAGGGGAAATGAAGATAAAGCGGATCGAGCACATCGCGATCGCGGTCGGCGATCTCGACAGCATGGCCAGGATCATGAGCGACAAGCTTGGCATCGAGGTCGAATACGCCGAGGAGATTGGCGGCCGTACCCGCCTCGCGATGCTGCCGGTGGGGCAAAGCTATGTCGAGCTGCTGCAATCCCTGCAGCCTGGTTCCAATACCGATAAATGGGTCAAGGAAAAGGGCGACAGCCTCTATCACATCTGCTTCGAGGTCGAAGACATCGATGCCGCGCTCGCTGAACTGAAAGCGAAGAACACACCGTTGCTCAATGAAGAGCCCGTGATCGGCCACGGCAATTGTCGCATCGCCTTCATCGATCCCAAGGCGACCGGAAACATCCTGTTCGAACTGGCGGAAATGCCGGCCGAAAAAGCGGGGCACTGACGATCGGGTAGCGTGCCCGGCACTACCCGGCTCGGAGACGCTGTAAGCCGAAATGGCGGACCCGATACGATTCGAACGTACGACCCCTGCCTTCGGAGGGCAGTGCTCTATCCAGCTGAGCTACGGGTCCGCGATATGCCGTGCTTAGCGCCTTCGGGCGGGCGGCGCAAGACGCATCGCGCCTACTCGCCCGGTTCGGCAGCAGGCGGCCATGGGGTCCTGGCGGTGGCGGCATCGGCCGTGGAGGACAGTGGAGCTTGGCGGTCGAGCAGCCACCGCGCGACATCGCCAACCACTTCAGGCCCCTCCAGATCGCGCAACAGCAGGTGATAGCCGTGCCGGTAATAGGCGAGACGACGGGTCGGGGCAGCGGCGGGTAGGTCGCCGACAAACACTCGCATCGGCCGGGGTGGGATTACCTCGTCATGCGCGCCATAGAGCACCAGGGTCGGCGCCGTCAGGTGCGGTGCCGCGGCCAGGGCAGCGTCCATTAGATCGACCATTCCATAGATCGCATCGACCCGCGCGCCCTTCAGCATCATCGGGTCGCGCGACAGCGCACGGAGCATCGGCAAGTTGTCCGAGGCCAGAATGTGCAATCCGCTGCCGGTCATCACTTTCTCGGGGAATATGCGGACGCCGATGAATAGAGCGGCTTTTGGCAGGAAAGCCATCGTATCGCGCCCCCAGACCGCCGGCGCGCTGAGAATGACGCCGTCGACCGGCGCGACTGGCGGCGGTCCGGGCTTCGGCGCCACGTCGGGGATGGCGCCGCTGGCCGCGAGGGTAGCGATGGCGCCGCCCATGCTCTCGCCCAGCAGATAGAGCGGGCGGCCGGGATACATCAATCGCAGCACCCGCGCCGCGGTGACGGCATCAAAAGCAAGCCGTGTCGAGCCCGGCCACAAGCCACGGCCCGGCGCCGCGCCAAAGCCGCGCTGGTCATAGGCATAGGTCGCGATGCCGAGCCGAGCCCATTCCTGCGCCGGAGTGTCGAACGCGTTGCCGTAATCGTTGAACCCGTGCAAGGCGAGGATCACCGCTTTAACCGACCCCCGCGGCAACCATCTACGCAACGGAAGCTGTGCGCCGTCATCGCTGACAAAACTGTGCTCGATGAAATGCGCCGCGCTGACCGCCAGAGGCGCCTCAGGCGCAGTGGCAACAGGTGCTGGCGGGTTGGACTGCCCGGCGCACCCCGCCAGCACGGCGAGTCCGCCTGCCGCCAGCGCCGCGCGCCAGCCGTACCGCAAGGGGGTGCGCCGCCCACCCGACACCGCAGAGCTGATCATTGATTGTCCCGGCCCAACCGCTATCATCCGCTCCACAGACGGTCAACCGGCGGGCCGCCGCTGCCTCCAGGGACGCAGCACGCCGGCGAGCCGCTCCCGCGAATTTTCTCCGGAATGAGACATGAGCGCTTTCGAAACCGTCGAGATCGCCGAGATGGTCGCCGCTTGCAGTGGAGCCGGCGGTCCGCTTGGGCACCCCCGCGTCTATCTTAACCTCGCGCCTAGCGGCCGCGTCGAATGCCCCTATTGCTCGCGCAATTTCGTCAACCCGGCGGTGGCGCGGGCCGGCGGCATGGCGCCGGAGGTCGGCGTCGCGACACCCTCGGCCGAGGGTCCAGGCGCGGAGCGGGTCAGCGAGAGCCCGGCACCGCGACAGGTTGGCGAAGCAGGAGGCATGCATGGATGATGTGGGTGCCGGCGTTACCGTCGCCGAACGACCCAACGACACCGCACCGGCCGCTTCCGCCGCGCCGCACCACGTCTTTCTGATCGACGGCTCAGGCTTTATCTTCCGCGCCTATTTCGCGCGCGCCAAGGACCCCAAGGCCGAGCGCTTTCAGCGCAAATCCGACGGCATGCCGACCGAAGTCGTGATGATCTTCAGCAACATGCTCGACAAGTACCTGCGCGACACCGATGCCGACCACATCGCGGTGATCTTCGACGCGTCGGGCCGCAGCTTCCGCCACGAGATCTACGGCGACTACAAGGCCAACCGGCGCGAGATGCCGGATGATCTGCGGCCGCAGATCGAGCATGTGCGGCTGGCCGCCGATGCGTTTGGCGTGTGTCGTATCGAGATGGAGAATTTCGAGGCTGACGATCTGATCGCGACCTACACGCGGCACGCGGTCGAGGCCGGCGCCAAGGTGACGATCCTGTCCTCCGACAAGGACATGATGCAGCTCGTGCAGGATGATCGCGTGATGATGCGCGACCCGATGAGCGACCGGCCGATCGGAGAAGCCGAGGTGCGCGAGAAATTCGGCGTCGGCCCCGACAAGGTCATCGAGGTGCAGGCGCTGTGCGGCGACAGCACCGACAATGTGCCGGGGGTGCCGGGCATCGGCGTCAAAACCGCGGCCGAATTGATCAACACCTATGGCGATCTCGAAACCTTGCTGGCGCGCGCCTCGGAAATAAAGCAGCCGAAGCGGCGCGAGGCGCTGATCGAAAACGAAGCCAAGGCGCGATTGTCGAAGGAGCTGGTCAAGCTCGACGACGATGTGCCGCTGCCCTGCCCGCTTTCGGCATTGCGGGTAAAGCCGTACGAACCGGCGAAGCTGTTCCCGTTCCTCGACGACATGGAATTGCGCGCGCTGAAATCGCGGGTCGAGAAGCGGCTGGCAATCACCCCGGTCGCGAGCGAGCTGCCGAGCGGCCCGACCGAGGCGATTTTGCCGGAGACTCTGCCGTTCTCGGCGCCGCGAACCTATGCGACGGTCGATACGCTGGAGGGGCTCGAACATTGGATCGAGGCGGCACAGCAGGCCGGCAGCGTCGCGATCTGGACGGCGGCAAGCACCGTCCCCGGAACCCGCCCCGAACTCTGCGGGCTGGGGCTGGCGG